>NZ_JACBXB010000957.1 GCF_013870575.1 Pseudonocardia pini | reverse complement strand
GGCGCCACACGGTCAGGACCGGGTCGCGCGACCCCGACGCAGCGCAGCCACGCCCAGGCCGATCAGCACCATGCCGGCGACCGCACCGACCAGCGGGGAGATCCCGCTCTGCCCGGGGGCGCCGGACGGGGCGCCCGCGGGCACGCCGTTCGGTGCACTGTGGAGTCCGTCCACCGTGAAGCTCACCAGCTGCAGCGAGTTCTGCTGCAGCGACCCGACGGCGTGCACGAACGTGGCCGTGCCCTCGGCGAGGGTGAGGTCGGCCGGGCCGATCACCGGGGCCGTCGTGCCCGCCGCGGCCACGGCTGCCGTGAGGGTGCCCGCCGGGACCTCGGCGGCGGCCTGGTTCGGGTTGGTGAGGCCGGTGAGGGCCGGGCTGCCGTTCGCGAGGACGTCGACGGCCGGGGCTGCTGCGGTGTGCCGCACGACGAGCCGGGCCTGACCTGCGGGGACGGCGGAGACGTCGTCCACGAACGGGGTGACCGTCGGCTTTCCGGAGGCGTCGAGGTGCGCGACGAGGGTGACGTCGCCACCTGCGGGGACGTCCGCCTCGGCCGAGAGCAGCGGCGTGGAGGCGTCCGCGGCGTCGGCGGCGACGATCACCACGGCGCGGGTGCCCGCGGGGAGGTCGACCGGCCCCGCGGTGGTGTTCGGGGCGAAGTCGTCGAGGGCACGTTGCCCGTCGACGTAGACGTCGACGGGGGTGTCCGGGATCCCGTGGACGACGTGCACCGAGCCGGTCTCCTGGGCCGAGGCGGCGGGTGCGGTGGCGACCGCGGTGGCGCACGCGGCCAGGACTCCACAGGCGGCGAGGACGAGACGTCGCATGACGTTCTCCTGGTGACTTCGGGGTCGGGCCGGGGCCCGTTGACGACCAGCACTACCGACGACCACCCGTCGGCGGATGCACCCCGTTGAAGTGACCTACGTCACACTCACCATCTACAGCTCCGTGTCCGCGGCGACCGCGCCGTCGGCGATCGCCTCGACGAGCTGGGCGTGGTCGCGCACGTTCTGGTCCGCGTAGGCCGTGGCGAACTCGCCGACGGCCGCGTCGAACCTCGTGCCCCGGCCGAGGTAGGCCGCGACGGCCACGGGATCGCCGGTGCGGGCGTGCGCCCGGGCCAGGGTCCAGCCGCAGACCTCGCCGTAGCCCCGCATGCCCTTCGGGACCATCGCCTCGACGTCCGCCGACCCCTTCCAGTCGCGCAGCTGCCGCATGTAGAAGTCCCGGGTCCGGCCGTCGAAGCCCGACACCCGCACCCACCCCAGGAAGATGTCGCTCGCGGCCTGCATCATCCGCTGCCCGACCACGACCCGCTGCCCCGAGTTCGGGTACTCGCTCGCGCCGAGATAGCGCTCCAGCACCGAGGGCCCGGCCTCCTTGGCCTGCAGGAACAGCGGATCGGTCGGCTCGCCGCCGAGCATCAGGATCATCCAGGACCGGGTCCCGACGCTGCCGACCCCCACGACCTTGCGGGCGACGTCGACGAGCCGGTAGCGGTCGAGCAGCACGCGCCGCTCGGGCTCGAGACTCTCCCGGTACGTGGCGATCACGCCGCGCAACGCGTCGAGCACCGCGGCGGGATCCGACCCCGGTACCGCGATCTCGGACACGGGGACGATCAGCGGCGGCTCCGCGAGGATCCGCGGCTCGCCGCCGACGACCCCCGCGAACCGGGAGAGCGCCCCGAGGTTGTCCTTGCTGTGGGCCTTGTCCACGATCTTGGTGAACCGCGCGGCCCGGCCGCCGCGGATCCGGCTGCCGAACCGGGCGCGCACCTCGTCGACGTCG
>NZ_JACBXB010000956.1 GCF_013870575.1 Pseudonocardia pini | reverse complement strand
GCCAGTACCCCTCGCTGGACGCCCAGTTCAGGTAGCGGCCGGCCCCCTCGCCCGAGGTGATCCGGCCGGTGCCCTCGTCCTGCACGGCCTGCACGAACGTGCCGGGGTACCGGCCCAGGTCCTCGGACCCCTGCGTGCAGTCGATCGTGCGGCAGCCGGTCACCCGCACCGGCGGCGAGGTGTGGAAGGACTCGACCGCGGTGTAGTAGACGGTCACCTCCCACCCCCCGTCCACGACGGGCTCCGCGGTCGCCGGGCTGCACCCCACGAGGACGGCCACGGCGAGGAGGAGCTCAGCGATCATGCAGGATGTCCGACGGCGCAACGAACCGGAACCCCTTCTGCTCGATCCCGGTGACCAGCTCGTCGAGCAGCTCCACGGGCAGGAACGGATGGAAGTAGGCGCTGGCCACGCCGTCCCGCACCACGGTCAGCGCGTCGGCCGCCGCGATCAGGTCCTGCGCGGACCGCGCCGCGTTGTCGTTGTAGGCCTCCGAGATGTTCTCGACGTTCTCCGGGATCACGATGCTGCCGTACGCGTCCCGCACCGAGTAGGGGAAGTACTGCGGGAAGAGCCCCTCGTTCGACGGCGTGTCCCCCGTCGAGCAGGCGCCCGCCGGACACAGCCCGCTGAAGTAGGTCCCCCGGTCGTAGCGCACACCGAACGTGTCGTGCACGGCCTGGTAGCTCGCCACCGACCCCGCGTAGTGCGGGAACTCGAAGATCCCGGGGTCGGGCAGCCCGGCCCGGACGAACTCCGCGCGGGCCACCGCGAGCCGGTCGGCGGCCCAGGCGCGGGAGTCGGCCGGGACGGGCCCGTCGAGCCGGACCTTGTTCTCGGCGTCGACGTGGGCGCTGAAGAACTCGTAGTCCGAGCCGCTCGTGCCGTTGTAGGGATTCACGGCGGACTCGTACTGGTGCGTGTAGCCGTGCAGGATCAGGGTGCCGCCGCGCTCCTGCGCGTACCGCAGCGCCTCGACCAGCTCCGGTGCGTCGACCAGCCGGAACGACACGGGCTCGCCCTCGTGCACCGCCCCGTTCGGGTCGCGGAAGTAAGGGTAGGTGGCCAGCGAGAACGGGATGCCGCGGGCGGAGAGCAGGTCGGCGATGCGCCGGACGTGCTCGGGGTTCGTGTTGGGCCCCACGTCCTCGATCCGGATCAGCGCGCGGTGCCGGGTCGGCGCGTCGGGGACCAGCATCCGGTCCACGACGTCGGCGAACGCGAGGTAGCGGTCCCGCGCCCGGACGTAGGAGAACGGGGTCTCGCTCACATAGGTCAACGATCCCGAACGCACCGCCCACGGCCGCCGCGTCCCGTCCTCCCGCACGGCCGTCCCGATCTCCACGGCGCCGCCGTCGGGCTCGAGCTGGATCGTCTGCAGCAGCTCCTGAGGCTCCGCGTTGCGCACGAGCGTGCGCCCGCCGTACTCGACGGCCCGCGCCGGGACGGGATCCGGGTCGCCCGGCTGCCAGCCGAGCGCGTCGGTCGCCCGGCGCTCCCGCTCGAACAGCTGGGACACGTTGTCCCCCAACCACAACACGGGGACACCGGAGTCCACGACGTCGGCCAGGAAGGCCTCGGGCAACGGGTCCGGCGTGTACAGGCCGACGTAGATCACCAACGCGTAGCCGCGCATCTCGGCGGGCGCGTACCGCTCGACGGGCGCGAGCGCCCATCCCCCGCGGTGCGATGCGAGGTGCGCCGCCTGCAGCGCGTAGTCGTGGCCGAGCACGGGACCGGAGCCGTGGTAGAGCACCAGGGTCCGGCGGGCGGGATCCCCCGCCGGCCCCGGGTCCCCG
>NZ_JACBXB010000955.1 GCF_013870575.1 Pseudonocardia pini | reverse complement strand
GTCGACCAGAACGCCCCGCTCGACGAGGCCCGCCAGCAACGCCACGGAGTAGCTGGCCGGAACGCCGCGTTCCGCGGCCCGACCGATCCACTCCACGGACACCGCGGGCGCTCGCAGGCCCTCCACCAGCGGCAGGACCTCGGGCGGGAGCCCCTCGACGGTGACGCTGCCGCGCGGATCGAGCCCGAACTGGCGCACCGCCGGACCGCGCGACAGCAGCGACCGGTGCGGCGCGAGGACTAGCCGTTCGGGGAAGGACACGGAGTTCACGCCCTGAGCTTGGGGTGCCGGCGGCGATCACGCGACCGTCCATCCACAGGCCCGCGGAACTGTGGACAACTCACCCGCTCTCGGAGCCGGCCCGCCCACTGAGGAGCGGGAGGCCGTGTCTCCCGATCCGGCGCCACCGGGCCAGGTGGTCCCCGTCGTTCCCCGGCAGCCGGGCCGCCCTCATCCCGGGCGTCTTCGGGTGGTCCGGCAACGCCGCCGGGGGCGGCGTGGGCGCCGGGAGCGGTGGTGGCGGATCGGGAGACACGGCCTAGGCTGTGGTCATGGCGAGCCCCGCGGTCGTCGAGGTCAGGCGAAGTGACCGGCGGCGTCGGATGGTCAGCGCGCGGCGCGAGGGTGACACGGTGATCGTGTTCATCCCGGGCTGGATGAGCGAGGCCGAGGAACGGCGCTGGGTGGACGAGATGGTCAGCAGGCTCGAGCGCAGCGAGGCCAAACGGCGCTCCCCGGGAAGGCACGGGGACGAGGCGCTGCTGGCCCGGTGCGTCGAGCTGTCCCGCAAGTACCTGGGTGGGAAGGCCACCCCTGCGTCGGTGCGCTGGGTGCCCCCGATGCGGACCCGGTGGGCCTCCTGCACACCGGAGGACCGCACGATCCGGATCAGCGAGCGGCTGCGCGAGGTCCCGGGCTGGGTGGTGGACTACGTGCTGGTCCACGAGCTGGCCCACCTGCTCGCCCCGGGGCACGACGAGCGGTTCTGGTCGCTGGTGCGCGCCTACCCGCGCACCGAGCGGGCGATCGGCTACCTCGAGGGCCTCTCCGCCGCCGCCGGCCTGGACCTGCTGGGCACCGACGGTGAGGACCTCGCCGATCCCGGCGAGGCCGCGGCGGAGCACCCGTCGCCCGCCGAGGCGGGCTGACACGGCGCTCGGTATGCACTCGGGCCGCGGGTGACGGTCCTCGGCGAACGCCGTGTCACGGACGTCCTTCGGCAGGGCGAGCTGCGAGGTCGCCGAGCTCCGGCCGCAGGTCCACGCGACAACCGCCGGGCGGTGTCTGCCCTCGCGGTGCGGGACACAAGTGTCCCGCTGAAGGACCCGACCTGCTGCGCGGCGCCCGTGCTGCGTTGTCTCTTCGGGCCACCAGGCCGGTGACCGGGAATCGGCCGAGTGCCGATCCGCTCCTCGTTGCGGGAGTCGACGCGGCCGCGCGGGCAGGACCGCCGAGTGAGACGGTCCCGCGCTCAGCGACCCCGAGGACCTACTTCGGCTCGTCCTTCGGGCCCTCGGCCTCTCCGTCGGTCTCCGCGGAACCGGCCTCGGGCTCCGTGGAACCTGCCTCGCTCTTCTCGGCCTGCTGGGCCTTCTCCGCCTCCTCGGCGGCGAACTGCTTCTCCAGCTCCGCGATCGGGTCGGCCAGCTCGCGGCGGTTCACGAAGCCCGCCGGGTCGTCCAGGTCCTCGCTGTCCGGGAGCAGGTCGGGGTGCGCCCACAGGGCGTCCCGGCCGTCGATCCCGCGCTCCTCGGCGAGCAGCTTCCACAGCTCCGCGGCGGCGCGCAGCTTCCGGGGCCGCATCTCGAGC
>NZ_JACBXB010000954.1 GCF_013870575.1 Pseudonocardia pini | reverse complement strand
CTTCCGGATCGGCAGGCTCGTCCTCGTCCTGCTGTTGCTGGCGAGCGCGATGCAGCTCGTGCTGATCCAGACCGTGCGCGCGGGCGACCTCACGGCCAGCGCGGAGAAGCAGCGCACCACCAAGATCACCATCGCGGCGGAGCGCGGCGCGATCCTGGACCGCAACGGCAACCGGCTGGCCTTCTCCACCGAGGCCCGCGCGCTCGTCACGAACCCGCGGCTGATCGCCACGATCAAGAAGGAGCAGGCCCCCGCGTACAAGGCCGAGATGGCGCAGGCCGTCGCGCAGGCCACCGGCGGGGACCCGAACGCGATCAAGGCGCTGCTCGACTCCGACCGGGGCTACGTCGTGCTCACCCCGCTCGCCGACCCGGACGTCGCGCGGGCGCTCGAGGAGCGCTTCCCCGAGATCGCGGAGGAGAAGCGGGAGTCCCGGCAGTACCCGGCGGGCAACCTCGCGGCCAACGTGCTCGGCGCGGCGACCTGGAGCGCGGACAACCGCAAGCTGGTCGGGCGGGTCGGCCTCGAGTCGTCCGACGACGGCGTCCTCGCCGGCACCGACGGCTACCAGGTCGTGGACACCGCGGAGGGCAGCGACACGGTCATCCCGGGCAGCACCCGGGCGCAGCAGGCCGCGGTGCCGGGCTCGGACGTCGAGCTCACGCTGGACTCCGACCTGCAGTACGTGGTGCAGCAGAAGCTGCAGGACTACGTGGCCAAGACCGGCGCCCGCGGCGGCTCCGCCGTGGTGCTGGACTCGAGGACCGGCGAGGTCCGGGCGATGGCGAACGGCAGCACGTTCGACCCGCGCCAGCTGGCCACCGCCGATCCCGCGTCGCTGGGGAACGCCGCCGTGTCCAGCCCCTTCGAGCCCGGGTCGGTCAACAAGATCGTCACGATGGCCGGCGCGCTGGAGTACGGGCTGGCGAAGCCGGACGACGTCCTGCAGGTCCCGGGGGAGATCAAGGTCGCGGACCGCACGGTCCACGACGCCTGGAACCACGGCGTCGACAACTACACGCTGACCGGCGTGCTCGCGAAGTCCTCCAACGTCGGCACGATCATGACCGCCCGGGAGCTCGGCCCCGACAGGTTCTCGGACATGTTGGCGCGCTTCGGGATCGGCCAGCGGACCGGTGTCGGGCTGCCGGGCGAGAGCGCGGGTTCGGTGCCCGCGCGGGAGTCCTGGTCCGGCTCGACCTTCGGCAACCTGCCCATCGGACAGGGCCTGTCGATGACCGTGCTGCAGATGGCGGGCATGTACCAGGCCGTGGCCAACGACGGCGTGCGCATCCCGCCGCGGATCGTCGCCGCCACGATCGGCCCGGACGGCGGCCGCACCGCGGAGCCCGCCCCGGAGCCCGTGCGCGTGGTCTCCCCGGAGGTCGCGGCGCAGCTGCGGACGATGCTCACCGCCGTCACCCAGAAGGCGCCGGGGGGCAACCAGGGCACCGGGTACGCCGCCCAGGTCCCCGGCTACCAGGTCGGGGGCAAGACCGGCACCGCCCAGCAGGTGGACCCGAGCTGCGGCTGCTACGCCGCGTCGACCTACTGGATCACCTTCGCCGGGATGATGCCCGCGCAGGACCCGCGGTTCGTCGTGGGGATCATGCTCGACGCCCCCGGCGGCGGCACGAGCGCGGCCCCGCTGTTCCACGACATCGCCTCCTACGTGGGGCAGCGCGAGCAGATCCCGGTGGGGGAGCCCGCGCCCGTCCAGACCCTGGTCGTGCCCTGACGGGGACCGGCCATGCGGCGGCGGGGCGCTCCGGCGGCCTCGGTAGCCTCCCCGACGTGTCGCCCGCCAGCTC
>NZ_JACBXB010000953.1 GCF_013870575.1 Pseudonocardia pini | reverse complement strand
CGGGTCCACGACCCGCGCCACGCCCTCGACCTCACCGGCCCGGACCAGGGCGGCCGAGACGGCCTCCTGCTGGGCCGGGGTGAGCGGCGTGCCGTCGGCGGTGTGCAGGACGACGAGGGCGGTCCCGCCGCTCGCATCGGGGAACTCGGCCTTCAGCCGGTCGGTGACCTCGGCGGTCGGCGTCCCGGGGATCGAGATGGCGGACCCCAGCGTGCCGCCCGCCAGCACGAACGCCGCCACCACGGCGGCGAGCGCGAGCACCCAGCCCGCGACGATCCGCCAGGCGTGGCGGGCCGCGAGGCGACCGAGTCGGTGGAGCAGTCGAGCCATGGTGAGCGCCTCGGAGAGGTCAGGGGGCGGCGTGGCCGGCCCGGAGGGTGTCGAGCAGGTGGTCGAGCAGGGACTCCCAGACGCGCCGGGACGCGGCGTCGTCCGCCGCACCGGTGCGCTCGCGCCACTCGTGGTGCAGGACGCCGATCCCGGACAGCAGCGACGAGGCCAGCAGCGCCACGTCGAGCTCCGGGACCTTCGGGTACCGCAGGCTCATCTCGGTGAGCAGGTGCTCCCCGGTCCGGCGCAGGGCCGCGTCGACCAGCGCCGCGACCCGCGGGTCCCCCTGCTCGACGCCGGGGTCCAGCGCGCGGGTCAGGTAGGCCATCGGGCCCACGAGGTCGGTCTCGCGGACCGCCCGCGCGACGTCGGAGAACAGCGCCGCCCGGGTCTGACCCCCGGGCGGGACGGCCACGGTGGCGGCGGTGAACCCGTCCACGACGACGTCGAGCACCTCGGTGCACGCCGCGAGCACGATCTCGTCGAGCGTGTCGAAGTGGTTGAACACGGTGCGCCGGGAGACGTCCGCCAGCTCGGCCACGGTGTCGACGCTCAGCCCGGACAGTCCCGTCCGGCTGGTGAGCGCCACGGCGGCGTCGATGATCGCGCGGTGGGTGCGGGCCTTCTGCGCGTCGCGTCGCCCGAGTGCGGGAGGGGCGTCGGGCATGATCGTGACACTAGGTGCAGCGTTGCACTCAGTGCAACACGATCGGGTGACGCCGAGGTGTGACGCCGGCGTCAGCGCCAGTCGTCGAGGACGTAGGCCGAGTCGTGGTCGTAGCCGGGGTCGTTGGGGGCGTGCATGGTCACGCCCGGGACGTCGGTGACGAAGCCCCGCTCGCACAGGTGCCGGTAGGCCCGGTGCCGCGCGGTGTTCACGCCCACCACCACCCGGTCCGCGCCGATCGCGGCGGCGTGGCCCAGGCAGGCGTCGAGCAGCCGGGCGAAGTCCGCGCCCGCGCCCGGGCGCACCATCGCCGTCTTCACGTACGCGAGGCCGGTGCCCGCCTCCGAGCCCGGCCCGTCGTGCACCACGGCCACCCCGTGCGGCTCGGCGACCGGCCCGAGCAGCAGGACCTCCCCGATCTTCTGGTCCAGCACCGTGTCGATCTCCCCGCCCACGTCGAGACCGGGGAACACGCCGTCGGCCAGCCGAGCGGCCCCGGCGAGCAGGGTCGGCCGCTCCAGCGCCGACCCCACGGACCACGCGAGCCCGGGCGGGGCGGGCTCCGCGGGCCCCGACATCAGGGCGGTGAGGAACCGCGGCCAGTACCCGAACCGCTGGTAGAGCCGGTGGTGCGCCGGGCTGTGGGCGAAGGTGAACAGCCCCCGGTGCACCGCGCCCGCGAGGGTCCGGTCGGCGGCGGCGAACAGCGCCCGCCCGATCCCGCGTCCCCACAGCGAGGGCTCCACCGACAGCGGCCCGACGAACCCGACGCTCCCCCACCGCGTCGCGAACACCGACCCGACGAGCCCGCCGTC
>NZ_JACBXB010000952.1 GCF_013870575.1 Pseudonocardia pini | reverse complement strand
GGGCTGCTCACCCTGCGGGGCGTCCTCGACCGTGGTGCCGGGCGGTGGCGTGAACGTGAACAGCGCGGCGTCCTGCGGGCCGAAGGTGAGGTCGGTGAAGCCGACCTGGAAGGCCGGGTCGGCGGAGCCGTTGGCCAGCACGGTGAGCCGCAGCGGGACGCGCTTCTCGGCGTCCACCGCGATGCGGACCTCGCGCAGCAGCGTGCGCTCGGTGGGGTTCGGGCTGAGGACCAGCTCGTAGGCCGGGCGGCCCGCGACCTCGGCGGTGCCGTCGACGCTCACCGTGCTCGTCTGCCGCAGCTGGGCGATCGCGTCCGTGGCCGAGCGGGTCGGGTCGGCGGGCTGGGTGTGCTGCTCGCCGGGCGTGATCGCCTTCTTCGTGGCGGTCCGCTCCTCCGAGTCGTACGACCAGGCGGTCGTGCCGTCCGAGACCAGCGTCTGCTCGCCCTGGGCCGACGGCAGCGAGACCCGGCCCCTGCCCTCCCCACCCGACCAGATCCGTGCGTCCGACGTGCCGTTCGCCAGCTGCGCGGGAGCGCCCGGGATCGCGGGCAGGCCGAGGGCGTTGTCCACCTCGACGGTGCCGTTGAACGGCCCCGGGTCCGTCTTGCCGACCGAGGCCACCAGGTCCTCGGCGGACACCGGGGGCAGCTCGGGCTGGGCGCCCGCGCCCGCCGGGATGGCCACCAGGCCGAGGCCGACGGCGCCTGCCATCGCCACGCTCGTCCCGATCCGGGTCCACAGCTTCGCTCGCATGGACACAGCCTGACGCATCGGTGCTGAGAGTCGGCTCAGCCGGACTCCGCACGCATCGCGGTACGTTCTCCCCGATGGCCAGGGTGCTGGTGGTGGACGACGAGCCCGGGGTGCGCACTGCGCTCACCCGCGGGCTCACCGCGGAGGGCATGGAGATCGTCGCGGTCGGCGACGGGGACTCCGCCCTGCGCGCCGCGCTCACCGGCGGGTTCGACGCCGTGGTGCTGGACATCATCATCCCGGGCCCCTCCGGGTACCGGGTGCTCGAGCGGATGCGTGCGGCGGGCGTCGACACCCCGGTGCTGCTGCTGTCGGCGAAGGACGGCGAGGTCGACCAGGCGGACGGGCTGGACCTCGGCGCCGACGGCTACCTGGTGAAGCCCTTCTCGTTCGTCGTGCTGGTGGCGCAGCTGAAGGCGATGCTGCGGCGCCGGGACGCCACCCTCGGCCGCACGGCCCAGCGGGTGCGGCTCGGCGGGCTCGTCGTCGACCCGGCCTCGAGGTCCGTGACCTGGGAGGACATCGCCGTCGAGCTGTCCCCGCGGGAGTTCGAGCTGCTGTACGCGCTCGCCTCGCGGCCGGACACCGCCGTGGCCAAGGACGAGCTGCTCCGGCTGGTCTGGGGGGACGAGCAGGCCGCGAGCCGCAACGTCGTCGAGGTGTACGTGGGGTACCTGCGCCGCAAGCTCGACGCCGTCGGGGCCGGGCACGTGCTGCGCACCGTCCGCGGGCACGGGTATCTCGTCGGATCGGGCTGAGGGATGTTCCGCGCCCGGGTGGTGCGCGTGCGGGGCTGGTGGCGGCGGCGGACGCTGCAGACCCGGATCACGATCGTGGTCGGCGGGGTCGCGGTCGTCGCGCTGCTGGTGCTCGCCCGGGTCGGGGTGAACCTGCTCTACACCACGCTGATCGGCGCGGCGGACAACGAGCTGCACAACCAGGCGGGCGTCGTCGTGACCCGGTTGCAGCAGGGGATGGCGGTCGGGGACCCGTCCGTGCTGCCGTCGATCCGGGTCACCGACACCGCGGGCACCCCGGTCGACGGGCGCGGTCCGCTCCCGATGCCGC
>NZ_JACBXB010000951.1 GCF_013870575.1 Pseudonocardia pini | reverse complement strand
AGCCCGACCGCGCCGACGAGCAGCGTGAGCCGGGTGCCTGCGTCCGGGACCCGCAGGGTCAGCGTGACCACCGCGCCGAGCAGCGCGAGCACCATCACCGGCACGATCTCCCGCCACCGCCGCCCGCTCGCCACGGTGTAGACGCCGATCAGCGGCAGGTACGTCGCGAGCAGGGACACGGCCCCGACGAGCACGGCGAGCAGGCCGAACGCGAACCGCGCGCGCCGCCGCCAGAACACCGCCGCGAAGCCCAGCACGCCCAGGACCACAGTCACGACGCCCCACGCCCCGGACGGGGGCTCGCGCACCACCGTGACCGCACCGATCCCGCCCGCGACCAGCACGAGGAGCGCGTTCACGGCGATCTCGCGCGCGATCCGGACGGGCGGGGCCACCTGTCGACCCTAGGGCCCGCGGCGCACCACCCGACCCCGTCCGCGACCAAAGTCGAGCAGGCGTAGACCGAGGATGACCGCACCTCACACGACCGGGGGAGCAGGACTGAGGCACCCGTAACGGTTCGTGCACGGTGAGGTAACAGCGGACCCCGACCCTGGAGGGGATGACCGCCACGCACTGTCCGTACTGCTCGCTGCAGTGCGGGATCGAGCTGCGCGCGGGCTCGCTCACTGGCCGCGAGAACTTCCCGACCAACCGCGGCGGCCTCTGCATGAAGGGCGCCACCGCGCTCGAGTTGCTGGACCATCCCGAGCGGCTGACCACCCCGTTGCTGCGGGTGGACGGGGCGCTCCGGCCGGTCGACTGGGACACCGCGCTGGACCGGGTCGCCGAGGGGATCCGCCGGGTCGGGGCCGAGCACGGGCCGGACGCCGTCGGCTGCTTCGGCGGGGGCGGGCTGACCAACGAGAAGGCCTACCAGCTCGGCAAGTTCGCGCGGGTCGCGCTGCGGAGCGCGTCGATCGACTACAACGGCCGGTTCTGCATGAGCTCCGCCGCGGCGGCGGGCACCAAGGCCTTCGGCATCGACCGCGGGCTGCCGTTCCCGCTGCCGGACGTCGCCGAGGCGGAGGTCGTGCTCCTCGTCGGCAGCAACCCGGCGGACACCATGCCGCCCGCGATGCGGTGGTTCGAGCAGGGCCGCGAGCGCGGGGCCGAGCACATCGTCGTCGACCCCCGGTACACGTCGACGGCCGCGCTGGCCCACCGGCACCTGCAGCCCCTCCCGGGAACCGACCTCGCGCTGGCCAACGGGCTGCTGCACATCGCGATCCGCGAGGGCCTGGTCGACGAGGAGTACGTCCGCACCCGCACGACCGGCTTCGACGAGGTCCGACGGGCGGTCCGCGCGGACTGGCCGGACCGGACCGAACGCACCACCGGCGTGCCCGTGGCGGCGCTGCGGGCCACCGTGCACGCACTGGCGAAGGCCCGCAGCGCCATGATCCTGACCGCCCGCGGCGCCGAGCAGCACGCGGACGGGACCGACACGGCGTCGGCCTGGATCAACCTGGCCCTGGCCCTGGGTCTGCCCGGCCGCCCCGCCTCGGGCTGGGCCACGGTGACCGGGCAGGGCAACGGGCAGGGCGGCCGCGAGCACGGGCAGAAGGCCGACCAGCTGCCGGGCTACCGCAAGCTCGCCGATCCCGAGCACCGCGCGTTCGTCGCCGGGGTGTGGGGGATCGACCCGGCGGAGCTGCCGCAGCCGGGCGTCTCGGCGTACGAGCTGCTGGACTCGCTCGGCTCCCGGGTGCGGATGCTGCTGGTCAGCGCGTCGAACCCGGTGGTGTCGGCCCCGAACGCCGGGCACGTCCGCCGGCGGCTGGCCGCGCTGGACCTGCTGGTCGTCACGGACTTCTTCCTGTCC
>NZ_JACBXB010000950.1 GCF_013870575.1 Pseudonocardia pini | reverse complement strand
AGGTCGGCCGTGGCGACGAGCCCGGCACCGGAGTCCGTGACGACCAGCGCGTACTCGGCACCGGCCGGGTCGAGCAGCCGGATTCGGCCCGTGAGCACGCCGTCCGCGACGGTCGCGCTCCGGTCGTCGACCCGCAGCAGGGCCGGGGCGACGAGGGTGTGGCCCTCGACGACGAACCGGGCGGGCTCCGCGGCGCCCGAGAGCGCGGCGAGCCGGGCCCCGATCACCGAGCCGAGGAACGGGCCGGGGACCAGGGCGCGGCCGAGCTCGCGGAACAGCAGCACCTCGTCCTCGAGGGGACGGCCGGAGCCGCCCACCGCCTCGTCGGCGGCGAGCCCGAGCAGGCCCAGCTGCGCCCCCTCGACCCAGACCTTGGGGGCGATGGCCGCGGGTTCGGCCCGGCGCTCGCGGATCGCGCCGATCGGCACCTGCTCGGCGAAGAACTCGGCGGCCGCGGCGACCAGCTCCTGCTGGTCCGCGGAGGGAAGAAGGTCCATCGGTGGTCCTGTCTCGTCGGGGCGATCGGGGTCAGCGCGGCAGGGTCAGCGCGGCAGGCCGAGGACGCGGTCGCCGATGATGTTGCGCTGGATCTCGGAGGTGCCGCCGCCGATCGACGCGGAGTACGAGTAGAAGTAGTGGCCCGACCAGCCGCCGGGCACCCAGCGGGACACGAACTCCAGCCCGTCCGGGCCGAGGACGTCCATGGCCAGCCGCGCGACCTGCTTGGCCACGTCGGCGTAGTAGAGCTTGATGATCGACCCCTCGGGGCCGGGGGTGTCCGAGGCGAGGTTGCGGCAGATGCCCGCGTAGGTCATCGCCCGCAGCGAGGCGACCTCGGCGCGGGCGGTGGCGAGCCGCCGGGAGATCTCGTCGTCCGCGATCGCGGGGCGCCGCCCGTCCGGGCCGGTGCGCTCGCGGGCCAGCTCGATCAGGTTCTCCACCAGCGCGGCCAGCCGGACCTGGCTGGCGGTGTAGGCGGTGCCGCGCTCGAAGGACAGCGTGGACATCGCGACCCCCCAGCCCTTGTCCATCTCGCCCACCACGTTCGCCCGCGGGATGCGGACCTCGTCGTAGAAGACCTCGCAGAACTCCGCGCCGCCGTCGATCGTCTCGATCGGCCGCACGTCGATGCCCGGGCTGTGCATGTCCGCGATCACCCAGGTGATCCCGTGGTGCTTGCCCCCGGAGCGGTCCGTGCGGACGAGCAGCTCCTGGTGGTCGGCGAGGTTGGCGAAGCTCGTCCAGATCTTCTGCCCGGTGACGACGATGTCGTCCCCGTCGAGCACGCCGCGGGTGGCCAGCGAGGCCAGGTCGGACCCCGCCTCCGGCTCGGAGAAGCCCTGGCACCACACGACCTCCCCGCGCAGGATCCGCGGCAGGTGGTGGGCCTTCTGCTCCTCGCTCGCCCGGGTGATCAGGGTGGGGCCCGCGTGGTTGAGCCCCACGAAGCACGCGTCGATGCTGGGCAGGCCCCTCTTCGCGTACTCCTCGTACCAGACCAGCTGCTGCAGCGTCGTCAGGCCGCGGCCGCCGTACTCGGTCGGCCAGGCGATCCCGGCCCAGCCGCCCTCCCACTGGGTGCGTTGCCAGGCCAGGTCGTACTCGCGCATCGGCGCGGCCTCGTGCGGGCGCGGCTCGCGCGGCGCGTTCTCCGCGAGCCACGTGCGCACCTCGTCGCGGAACAGCAGCTGCTCCGGCGAGAAGTCGAGATCCATGCCTACTCCGTTCCAGGATTGCGGTAGCGCACGGCCAGCTGCTCGCTGCCGCGCGCGAGGAGCACCACGTCCGCCCCGACCAGGACGAACCGCGCCCCGAGCGCGAGGTAGCGCCGGGC
>NZ_JACBXB010000949.1 GCF_013870575.1 Pseudonocardia pini | reverse complement strand
CAGCGGAGGACCTCCGGCTCGAGCTCCCCGCCGCCCGCCAGCACCAGCGGCATGCCGACCCCACCGGTCGCGGCCAGGGAGTCCCACGCCCGCATGAGGGTGGCCAGGCCCTTCACCGCCGACATCCGGCCGAGGTAGAGCACGTGCTCGCCCCGGCCCGAGCGCACCGAACCGGGGTCGGGGACGAAGTTGTGCTTGACCCGGAGGCGGTCCGCGGGCATCCCCGCTGCCACGAGGATGTCGCGTTGGGACGCCGAGACACAGAGGAAGCGGTCCACGTGCGACCACCACACGCGGCGCGTCACGCCCCGGGCGACCGCGACGGGCACCGAGGCCACCCGGGAGCCGCGGTAGCACCCGTGTCGGACGGCGGGCAGCGGCAGCCGCCCGACGCACTCCACACAGTCCGCACCGTCTCGGTACAGCGTCCCGGTCGGGCAGACCTGCTGGTAGTTGTGCAGGGTCGCGACCACGGGCACCCCCTCGTCCACGCAGGCGGCGAGCACCGAGGCCGACAGCAGCGGGAAGGTGTTGTGCAGGTGCACGACGTCGGGCCGCACCGCCCGCAGCCGCGCCCGCAGGTCGTGCCTGCTGCCCGGGTTCCACGGGACGCGCACCGGGACCAGGGCGCGGTCGACGAGCGGCATGGCCGCGATGTCGTCGCTGCGCCGTTCGAACCGGACGACCTCGTGGCCCGCCTCGGCCAGCACGGTGCACTCGCGGTCGACGACCCGGTCCTCACCGCTCGGCTGTGCCGAGCGATACCGGTTGTGCGCCACCAGGATCCGGAGTCGATCCTCGCTGCCCACGGAAACCTCCGCCCGCGGGCACCTCGGCGTGCCCGGCTCCGACCGGGCTCGACGGACGCCCCTCCGGCGTTACGGAGTGACGGCGGTAACACCCCGTCGTCCGAGGACGAGTGTTCAGGCGTCGAGAGAGGGGTGCACCGTTGCACGTCGAGGCGATGGACCAGTTCCGGTTCGAGCCGACCGTCCTCCGGGCCACACGCAGGCACCGCGTGGCGGTTCTGCTGGTCGTCGGCCTCAGCACGGCGATCGGAGTGGCGCTCCCGCTGCTGGAGCAGCCTGCGTACACGGCCTCGGCGGGCATCACGGTGCCGCTGCCCGCGGCCGCGACCGAGCAGACCACCGGCCCGTTCCTGGACGACCAGGTCCTCCTCATGAGGTCCTCCGTCGTCGCCGACCGGGCCGCGACGATCACCGCGGACGAGATCGGCCCTGGCGGACCCGCGGTGGGGGACTTCCTGGGCGACGACCCGGCCTTCGTGGTGACGCCGCCGGAGTCGAGCTCGTCGGGCTCCTACGGGGCGAGCACGGTCCTCGTCAGCTTCACCTGGCCCGACGCGCGGGTGGCCCAGGCAGGCGTGAACGCGGCGGTCCAGGCCTTCACCGAGATCCGGGCCGACACGATCCGGTCGCGCGGGGACGCCACGGCCGCCGCCCTGCAGCGCGCGGCCGACGAGGCCCCCAACCCGCAGCAGCGCGACACGCTGCTGTCGCAGCGCAGCCAGGTCCTGGCGGACCAGCAGATCGACCTGATCAACGTCCCGACCGTGGCGGGCGGCGTGCTGCCGGACGAGCCCACGAACCGCGACTGGGCCGTGGGCGCGGCCGTGGGCCTGCTGCTCGGGCTGATCATCGGCCCGGCCCTCGCCTACACGTGGGCGAGCCTGCGCGGCGGCTTCGACGAGGCGAGCGAGCCCGCCGGCTACTACGGCGTGCCCCTGCTCGGCCGGATCGACCTGCGTTCCGCGCGGCGTCGCCGGTGGGCTCCGCCGTGGCGACCCCGAGGGACCGGCCCACGGCCTCCGCCGGGCCGGAC
>NZ_JACBXB010000948.1 GCF_013870575.1 Pseudonocardia pini | reverse complement strand
ACCGCCGCGCGGCTCGTCCTGGCGCCGACCGAGCTGCCGATCGGGATCCTCACCGCCGCGATCGGGGTGCCGGTGTTCCTACTCGTCGTCCGGCGCAGCGCGGCGGGGACCGTGGGGGTCGGATGAGGATCCGGCTCGACGCCGTCACCGCGGGCTACGCGGCCTCCCCGGCACTGCGCGAGGCCAGCCTCGACGTGCGGGCGGGGACGTTCGTCGCGCTCGTCGGACCGAACGGGAGCGGCAAGTCCACGCTGCTCAAGACGCTGTACCGGGCGCTGCGACCGCGCGGTGGGCGGGCGCTGCTCGCCGAGGAGGACCTCTGGCGCCGCCCGCACCGGGAGGTCGCGCGGCGGGTCGGCGTCCTCGGCCAGGAGGCCGTGGGCGGGCACGACCTGACCGCGCGGGAGTCGGTGGCGCTGGGCAGGCATCCGCACCTGGGGCCGTTCGGCAGGCTGCGCCCCGCCGACCACGAGGTCGTCGCGGACGCGTTGCGGCGGATCGACGGCGAACACCTCGCGGACCGGCCGCTGTCCACCCTGTCCGGCGGGGAGCGGCAGCGGATCCTGCTCGCCCGCGCCCTGGCGCAGTGCCCCGAGGTCCTGCTGCTCGACGAGCCCACCAACCACCTCGATCCCGAGCACCAGATCGAGGTCCTCGAGCTGGCGCGCGGGCTCGGGGTCACGGTCGTCGCGGCGCTGCACTCCCTCGACCTCGCGGCCCAGTACGCGGACACCCTCGTGGTGCTCGCGGGCGGCCGCGTGGTGGCCCAGGGCCCGCCGCGCGAGGTGCTGGAGCCGGCGCTGCTGCGCACGGTGTTCCGGGTCGCGGGCTCGGTCGTCGACGATCCCGAGACCGGCGCCCCGCGGGTGCTGCTGCGGCCCCGGTAGCGTCCCTCGGGTGGCTCGCAAGTCCCGCACGACCAAGACCGGCCCCGACCGCCCCGACCTCCCGAAGACCTTCGATCGCGCGCCCGAACCCGGCGACGGGGACCTGTGGGACGGCGTCGAGGCCGGCCCGGGGACGGTGTTCCCCGAGCACGTCGCCGACCTGCAGGTGCACGAGTGCCGCTTCCGCGGGGTCGACCTCGCGGGCCGCACCCTCTCCGGCCTGCACTGCCGGGACACCGAGTTCGTGCAGTGCGACCTCTCGGGCGCGATTCTCGACGACGCCGTGTTCACCCGCGTCACGTTCACCGACTGCAGGCTCACCGGCGCCGAGCTGAACGGCGCGGGCCTCAACGACGTCCGGATCGAGGGCTGTCGCGCCGACCTCGTCCGGCTGCGCATGGCCAGGGGTGCGTTCCTGTGCGTCGAGGACACGGTGCTGCGCGGTGCCGACCTCTACCGGTTCACGGCGAAGGAGTCCGCGTTCCTGCGCTGCGACCTCGGCGAGGCCTCGCTGGAGGACGCCCGGCTCGCGGGCACCGACCTCCACGGCTCCACCCTGGAGTCGATCCGCGGACCGCTCGCGCTGCAGGGCACCCGGATCGGCCCGGACCAGCTCGTCCCGGTCGGTGCCCTGCTGTTGGCGGCCCTGGGCGTGCAGATCACCGACGGGTGACCCACGCGCCGGCGTCCTGCCGAGCGCGGTCGCGCTCGCCCCG
Source organism: Pseudonocardia pini (assembly GCF_013870575.1). Taxonomy (GTDB): domain Bacteria; phylum Actinomycetota; class Actinomycetes; order Mycobacteriales; family Pseudonocardiaceae; genus Pseudonocardia; species Pseudonocardia pini. The sequence continues at coordinate 242 of NZ_JACBXB010000948.1, read as the reverse complement.
GAGCAGGGTCCGCCGCTAGCGCGGCTCGGACAGGATCGCCGAGGCCCGCTGCCTGCTCACGCCCAGGAGCTTGCCGATCCGCGTGATGGACACGTCCTCGCGGTGCAGCGCCCGGGCCTCCTCGCGGCGGAACCGCCCGCTCGCAGCGCCGAGCTCGTCGAGCGCGTGGCTGACGGCGTCGGCGACGAGCGGCCGCTCCTCACACGCCACGAGCTCGTGCCACGTCGTGCCGCCCGCGCGCA
>NZ_JACBXB010000094.1 GCF_013870575.1 Pseudonocardia pini | reverse complement strand
GAGCACGAGCCGCTCGGTGAGCTCGGGGAACTGGTAGGCGAACTGCATGGCCACCCCGCCGCCGAAGGAGTGCCCGACGATCGTGGCGCGCTCGAGGCCGAGGGCGACCAGGAGGTCGCGCAGGCCCGCGGCGTAGGCGCCGAGCGAGTAGTCGCCGTTGCGCGGCTTCGCGGACTCGCCGTGGCCGAGGAGGTCCGGGGCGATCACGTGGGCGTGCCTGCCGAGGATCGGCAGGACGGGGGCCCAGGTGGCGGAGCTGCTGGCGAGGCCGTGCAGGAGGACCACGGTGGGCCCACCGCTGCGGGCACCGGTCTCGGAGTAGGTGACCCGCTGGTCGTGCAGGGTGATCTCGCGGTGTCGCACCGCGGCGCCGCGGTACCCACGTCGGGTCGAGGGGCAGGCCACGGCGGGTGCGGACGGGGTGAGGTGGCGTCGGCGGGGCATGTCGTCCTTCGGGCCGGGCACACCGGTCGGCGGGGGGAGCGGGTGGTGGGCGTGCTGCCCGGGGGATAGCCCGCTCAGCTGATCGATAGTGCGGACGAGGGCATCGTCCGCGTCACACCCGTCCGCGTCACACCCGCCGACGGTGGGTCAGTCCGGCTGCTGGGGCGGTGTGACGCCGCCCGCCGCCAGGGGCTCCTCGGTCAGGGCGGGTTCGGCCACGACCGGGACCGACGCCGAGTGGGACCCCGGCCGCCACCCGCGGCTGCGGGCGACCGGCACCTCGGGCGAGCCGTCGTCGCTCGGCGATCGGCGGGGCAGCCTGCGTTTCACCGCCAGGGCCTGGTCTCCCGCGATGTCCCACGCCTGTTCCCGGACCTTCCTCACCTCCGGCCGGTTGGCGAGGGTGACGACCTGGCCGCGCAGCTTCTCGAGCTGCTCCAGGCCGTCCGGACGCCCGACGAGGTAACCGGCGCCGAAGACGATGGCGGTGCGGATCAGGCCCATGTCGATCTCCTTCTGGAGGGGTTTCTCGTCGGACGGTCCGGGTGCGTCAGCGGCGGGCGCCCCGGCGGCCGTAGGCACCGGCCACGATCGCCACACCGATCACGGCGACGACGAGCTGGACGAGCAGTTCGAGCCAGTCGATGCCGCTGGTGGCGGTGGGGATGCCGATGGCGCGGGCGATGAACGTGCCGATGAAGGCGGCGACGATGCCGACGACGATCGTCAGCCAGATCGGGATGTTCTGCTTGCCGGGCAGGATCAGGCGGGCGAGTGCGCCGATGATCGCGCCGATGACGATTGCGGTGATGATTCCTGTGACGGTCATGGCGTGAGTGTGTTCCTGTGGTGGATGAGGCGCTTGGTGGGATGGGCCGAATGGAGCCTTCGGGGATCAGTTCGGGGTGGCGCGGTCGGCGTCGCCGTCCTCGCGGGTGACGACGCCGTCGACCGCGGCCGAGTAGGCGGCCCACTCCCGCCGCCAGGCCGCCAGGATGCGCTCGCCCAGCGGGGTGAGCACGTAGTGGCGGTCCCGGGTGTCGCGGGTGACGAGGCGGTTGCTCGTCAGCCGGCGCAGGCGGCGGAGGATGCCCTGGATGGTGGGGTCGAACGCCCCGCCGCTGAGCTCGCGGAGCAGGTCGTGGACGGCGTGGCCGTTGCCCGGACGACGCTCGACCACGGCGAGGAGCAGCAGGTCCAGCTGGTGGGGGTCGCGGATCCGGAGCGGGCGGCGGCGGGGCGGGGGGCGTCTCCCGGCGGGTGCGGTGGTGCGGCGTCGGGCGGGTCGGCCGCGGCGTGTCGCTCCGGTCTCGGTGCGCATGGGCTCGGTCCCGCTCTCGTCGGTGGTCGTGTCGGGCTGGGTCGTGTCGGGCTGGGTCGTGTCGGGCCCGGTGGTCGGAGGCTGACCGTCGGTGGTCTCTGCTGGGGTCTCTGCTGGGGTCTCTGCTGAGGTTTCGGCTGGGACTCCTGCCGTGGGCTCGTCGGTGCCCTCGTCGGTGGTCGGCTCGTGGTCCTCGTCGCGGGAGCCGTTGTGCGCGGGGTTCCGCCTCCGACGTCGGGTGGGGGCCAGGCCGGCGGCCGCGGCCCCGAAGGTCGACGACAGGTCACCGGTCTGGCGGTTCACCTCTGCGCTCCCCTCCGGCGGCGGCCGCGCGGCTTCTCGGCGGTCTCCGCGGCCTGGAGGGCCGACAGGACCTCCAGGCCGAGGGCCCGGTAGTCCCCGGCGACGCTCGCCGCGGTCTCCGAGATCCGCTTGCTGCGGGTACCCGATCGCAGCTCCTCCCACCAGGCGGGTTGGGCCGCCGCCTCCACCTCCAGCTCGTGGGCGAGCCTGCCCAGCCGCCGCGCGTCCTGGGCGGTCCGCTCGGCGTGCCGGATGCTGGTCTCGAAGCGGGGCGAGGTGCCGCCGAAGGCCTCGTCGATCGCGGCGAGTGCCTCGCCCTGGATCGCCCGGGCCCGGCTCCCCGTCGCGAACAGGACCACCCCGAGCAGCCCGAGCCGCTCGTTGATCTCGCGGGCGAGGGCGAACCGCTCGGCGACCAGGGTCATCCCCAACAGCCCGCCGAGGTCGGACTTGGTCGGCATCAGCACCCAGCGCGCTGATCCGAGGGCCAGGTCGGTGAGGATCGTGGACTCGGGCGGACAGTCGATGAAGATCAGCTCGTAGTCCGCCGCGACCGGGGCCAGGACGTCGCCCAGCACCCGGAACGCCTCGCGCCCGTGGTGCTGCAGCCGCGAGACCATGACCGGGGTCAGGTCCTCCAGCCGGGCGCCGCCGCACACGACGTCGAGCTGCGGCCGGACGTCGCGCGCCGGCACCAGCGGCGTCCGCGCGAGGACGGAGGTGAGGAGCCCCGCCCCCTCGTCGTCGATGTCGGTGCCGCGGTAGCCGAGGTCGTCGGCCAGGTTGGCCTGCCGGTTCAGGTCGATGAGCAGGCAGCGGTAGCCGGCCCCGGCGAACTGCCCGCCGAGGTTCGCCGCGAGCGAGGTCTTCCCGACCCCGCCCTTGTCGTTGACGACGGCGATCACCCGGGCGAGCGCGGCCTCACGCTCCCGGGTCTTCGTGGTCGTGGCCACGGGCAACCTCCGCGCTCGTCGGCGGGCCGGTCAGGACGCGGGACGGCGTCGCCGCCGCCGGGGCCGGGGCTCGGGCTCCGGCTCGGGCTCCGGGTCGGGCTCCGGGTCGGGTGCAGGTCGCTTGCGCGCGGTGCGTCTCGGCCGGGAGCGGTGGGCCAGGAGGTCGCGGAGGTCCTCCTCCGACGGGGCGGGCTCCTCGACCGGCGGCTCCTCGGGCTCGTCGTCCTCGAGATCGTCCTCGGTGTCGTCGTCGGCCTCGTCGGCGAGCTCCTCGGGCTCGTCCTCGAGCTCCTCGTCCTCGTCCTCGTACTCGTCGGACTCGGGCTCGTCGTCCGCCTCGTCGTCCGCCTCGTCGTCCGCCTCGTCGTCGAGGTCCTGGTCGTCGAGGTCCTGGTCGTCCTCGTCCACCGCGCCGTCGAGGTCCTCGTCGACCTCACCGTCGGCCTCGTCATCGTCGGCGGGCTCGTCACCGTCGGAGACCTCGCCGTCGACCTCGTCCTCGCCGTCGTCGAGCTCGTCGTCGAGCTCGTCGGCGCCGTCGTCCTCGAGGTCGTCCGGCTCGTCGTCGGCACCGTCCTCCAGCTCGTCGGCCTCGTCCGGCTCGTCGAGCTCGTCGTCGGCCAGGTCGTCCTCCGGCTCGTCGACGGACCCGTCCTCCATCCCCGCGTCGATCCGGGCCTCGCCCGTCTCCTCCACGGTGATGCGGAGAGTCAGCTTCTTGCTGCCCAGCATGATGTAACCGCTGATGTCGGCCAGGTCCGTCGGCCGCGTGTCCTCAGCCATCACCACGCCCTCTCGCTCACCGGCGGGCGGACCCGCCGGGACGTGCCGTTCCGGCAGGTCGGGCGCGGATGCCCGAGAGGGCCGGGCCATCAAACCCGGGAGGGGGGAAGTTGGGCCGTTCGCTGCGCCGTTGCGGCCGTCCGGCCGCTCAGCCCTCCGTGGGGTGGCTCTGCAGCACCATCATGCTGCGCGGGGGGAGGTCGACGGACTGGTCGGGCCCCAGCGCGGGGTGGGTGGCGTCGTCGAGCGCGGCGGTGTCGACGACCACGCGCCAGGCCGCGCCGTAGCTCGCGTCTGGCAGGGCGAGGGTCTGCTGCTCGTGGTGGGTGTTGACCAGCAGCAGGAAGGAGTCGTCCTCGACGCGGACACCGAGGTCGTCCCGGTCGGGGATGCCGCGGCCGTTGAGGTAGACGGTCAGGGTGCGGGTGTGGGTGCCGTCCCAGTCCTCGTCGCTCATCGGCTGGGCGTCCGGACCCAGCCAGGCGATGTCGTCCACGCCCTGGCCGCGCAGCGGTCGCCCCTGGAAGAACCGCTGCCGCCGGAAGATCGGGTGCTCGGCCCGCAGCCGGGCGAGCCGGGCGGTGAAGGCCACGAGGCGGTCGTTGTCGTGGGCGCGGTCCCAGTCCACCCAGGACAGCTCGTTGTCCTGGCAGTACACGTTGTTGTTGCCCCGCTGGGTGCGCCCGAGCTCGTCGCCGTGCGCGATCATCGGGACGCCCTGGGAGAGCAGGAGCGTGGTGAGGATGTTGCGCTTCTGCCGCTCACGCAGCTCCAGGACCTCGGGATCGTCCGTCTCGCCCTCGACGCCGTGGTTCCAGGAGCGGTTGTGGCTCTCGCCGTCGGCGTTGTCCTCGCCGTTGGCCTCGTTGTGCTTCTCGTTGTAGGAGACGAGGTCGGCGAGGGTGAACCCGTCGTGGGCGGTCACGAAGTTGATCGACGCGATCGGCCTCCGGTTGTCGGTCTCGTAGAGGTCCGACGAGCCGGTGAACCGGGCCGCGAACTCCCCGAGGCTCGACGGCTCGCCGCGCCAGAAGTCCCGCACGGTGTCCCGGTACCGGCCGTTCCACTCCGTCCACAGGGGAGGGAAACCGCCGACCTGGTAACCGCCGTCGCCGACGTCCCAGGGCTCGGCGATCAGCTTGACCTGGCTGACGATCGGGTCCTGGTTCACGAGGTCGAAGAACGCCGAGAGCCGGTCGACCGAGTGGAACTCGCGGGCCAGGGAGGAGGCGAGGTCGAACCGGAAGCCGTCGACGTGCATCTCGGTGACCCAGTATCGCAGCGAGTCCATCAGCAGCCGCAGCGACTCGTGGTGGCGGACGTTGAGCGAGTTCCCGGTGCCGGTCGTGTCGTAGTAGTAGGCCTCGTCGCCGTCGACGAGCCGGTAGTAGGCCTGGTTGTCGATGCCGCGGAAGGAGAGCGTCGGGCCCATGTGGTTGCCCTCGGCGGTGTGGTTGTAGACGACGTCGAGGATGACCTCGATGCCGGCCTTGTGCAGCGCCCGGACCATGGACTTGAACTCGTAGACCTGCTCGCCGAGGCTGCCGAAGCAGGAGTAGCCGTTGTGCGGGGCGAAGAAGCCGATGGTGTTGTAGCCCCAGTAGTTCGAGAGGCCCTTCTCCTCCAGTGTGGAGTCGTGCACGAACTGGTGCACCGGCATGAGCTCCACCGCGGTGACGCCGAGCCTGCGGAAGTGCCGGATCATCGCCGGGTGCGAGAGGCCCGCGTACGTGCCGCGGACGTCCTCCGGGATCTCCGGGTGCCGCGCCGTCATCCCCTTGACGTGGGCCTCGTAGATGACGGTCTCGTTGTACGGGACGCGCAGCGGCCGGTCACCGGCCCAGTCGAAGAACGGGTTGATCACCACGGAGTGCATGGCGTGCGGGCCGGAGTCCGCCTCGTTGAGCGAGTCCGGGTCGCCGAAGTGGTACGAGAACAGGGACTCGTCCCAGTCGATGCGGCCGTCGATCGCCTTCGCGTACGGGTCCAGCAGCAGCTTGGCGGGGTTGCAGCGGATCCCGGCCGCGGGCTCGTAGGGGCCGTGCACCCGGTAGCCGTAGCGCTGCCCCGGCCAGACCCGGGGCAGGTAGCCGTGCCAGACCAGCCCGTTGCGCTCGGGCAGGTCGACGCGGCGCTCGGAGCCGTCCGCCTCGATGAGGCAGAGCTCGATGCGCTCGGCGACCTCGGAGAAGAGGGCGAAGTTCGTACCGCCGCCGTCGAAGCTCGCTCCGAGCGGGTAGGACGAACCGGGCCAGATCTGCATCGAACCTCCACCGCATGTGCCGCCCGCGACCGCGGGCACGTCTTTCTAGCCGCTCCGCGACCCCGTCGCGATTCGGGCGGGGGCGACGGTCGTCACCCTCGGTTCCGGCGGCGGGCACCGCCAGGCGCATCGGCGCAGGTCCCAGTGGCAGCGGGCGGTGTGTCGGTGGGCGGGGTCGCGGTGGGTGTCCATGGGCCGAGGATCGACCCGCCCGCTTGCGCCGCCCTGTCACCGCCCTGTCGTCGCGGGCCCGCCTCAGGCGGAGTGGAGGTCCCCGCGGCTGTGGTCCTCCTTGTACGGCGCCGGCGCGACGACGGCGCGGATCGGCTTCTGCGGGCCGCCGGGCTCGCCCCAGTGCACCGTGAGCGGGGTGCCGATCTCGCTGTGGGCCACGTCGACCGTGGCGAGCGACAGCATCTTCCGGAAGTAGTAGCTGTAGCCCCGGGAGGTGGCCACGCCGACCACGGCTTCCGGATCGCCGCCGGCGGTGACCTTGTCCGCCCACATGAAGCCCCGCTGGTCGCGCGGCATGTCCATGAAGGGGTAGTTCGCGCCCGGGCGGAAGAGGGAGGCGAAGACGTCCTGCACGTCCTCCGCGTCCCACTCCAGCGTCCGGACGACCCGGACGGGATCGGCCTTCTCCCTGGCCAGCGCCTCACGGCCGAGGAAATCGTGGTCGAGGTTGACCGTGCGGGCCCAGCCGAGCTCCACCGGGCTGCGGTAGTACTCGGCGATCTCCCGGCCGTCGTAGCTGCCCGCGATGTAGGCGGGCTGGGCGAAGGCAGGCATGGAGGAGCGGAAGATCTCCAGGTACTCCGCCATGTCCTCGTCGAAGATCGCCGGGATGTAGTCGGTGGCGATCGTGGGGTAGCAGGCCTCGAGGTGGTTGATCATCGTGACGCGCGCGCCCAGCCTGCGGATGCCGAACTCCTGGCCCGCCTCCATCACCGCGGCGTGCACGGCGTCGCCGAACTCCCGCGGACCCTGCAGCTCGAAGCCGATCTCACCGGCCATGCCCTGGCGGAGGGCCCAGACCGCGTGTCCGGCGATCCGCATCGGCGAGACGTGCATGTACCTCGTGTCGCGCAGGTGGTTGTCGGCGTCGAGGCGGTCGAGGACGCCGAGGGCGGTCGGTCCGGAGACCTGGAAGACGAACCAGTCGTCCCGGGTGACCGTGGCGTCGTAGTCGCCCTGGGCGAGCCGGTAGTCGATCCAGAAGCCGCCGCGGCCGTGCATCACGTAGTCGTCCGCCCCGTAGCGGGTGACGATGCCCTCGTGGATGACCTTGCCCGCCCGGTTCGTGTGGATGGCGTGCTTGGACTGCCCCTCGCGGAACGTGGCGAAGGTGTTGACGGAGTGGTCCGCCATCAGCCGCAGCGCGTCCGGGCCGCTGATCCGGTGCTGCCAGAGGAACGACCAGTCCCCGATGTAGCAGGTGTTCTTCCAGGACAGGCTCTCGTCGAGCCAGTCCGTGTACTCCGGAGCGCCGAAGCGGCTCCAGGCGTAGGTCGCGGGCGGGGTCCGCATCCCCGACACGGTGAACGACATCCGGTCTGGTCTCCTTCGGTGTTGGCCGGCTCGGCTCGGTGACTCGGCTCGGTGACTCGGCTCGGTGGCTCGGCTCAGTGGCTCGGCTCGGGGGTGGGGCGGAGGGGGAGGCGGACGTGCAGGCTGGTCTCGCCCGGCCGGGAGTCGATCGTGATCGTGCCGTGGTGGCGCTCCACGACCACGCGGCGGGCGATGTCGAGACCCAGCCCGGTGCCCTCGCCGACGTCCTTCGTGGAGTAGAACGCGTCGAACGCCCGCTCCGCGACCTGCGGCGTCATGCCTTTGCCGGTGTCGGTGACCGCCACCGCCACCACGGCCTCCTCGGCGCGCACGGTGAGCCGGAGGGTGCCCGATCCCCCCATCGCGTCGAGGGCGTTGTCGATCAGGTTGGTCCAGACCTGGTTCAGCTCGCTCGCGTAGGCCTCGACCGCGGGCACGCCCGCCGCGTAGTCGCGGACGACCGTGACGTCGGCGCCGAGCTTGTGGGCGAGCATCGCGAGCGTGCTGTCGATCCCGGCGGCGACGTCGACGCGCTGCAGCGCCGCCCGGTCCATCTGTGAGTACGACTTCATGGTCGCGACCAGCTCGGAGATCCGTCCGGTGGACTCCTTGAGCTCGGCGAGCAGCGCGGTGGCGGACAGGGTGCTCGCCACCCACTCCAGGCCGGGGCCGAGCGCAGGCGCCCGGACGACGGCGGCCGCGCGCTCGCACCACGCGAGGTCGGCTCCGGCGGCGGCCAGGACGGGGGCGACGAGCCACTCCCGCTCGACGGCGTGGTCGGCGAGCCACGACTCCAGGTCGCCCTCGAGATCGGACAGGGCGAGCGGGTCGGAGACGTTCGGCCGGGTCCCGAGCTCGGCGCGGAGGGCGTCGAGCGCGGCGAACTCCCCGGCGGTGATCTCCTGGCCCGCGAGGAGCCCGAGCGAGGACGTCAGGCCCCAGAACGTGTCCTCCAGCTCGTCGATCGCCCTGGTCGCGGCGGCGGCCGGGTTGTTGATCTGGTGGGCCAGCCCTGCGGCGAGGGTGCCCAGGGCGACCAGCGACTGGCGGTGCCGCGCGGTCGACTCGATGGAGCGGGCCGTGTGGTAGAGCCCGCTGATCAGGTGGCTGCCGAAGGGGAACCAGGTCCTCGACAGCTCGCCCAGCGCCGCGGCGGGCAGCCGCAGGACCCGCCCGGCGACCTTCCCGCGCCCGGTCGCCAGGTAGACCCCGCGCTCGTCCCAGGCGCGGAACCCGCCCGCCCACCGGCCCGGGACGTCCATCCGGCCGACCACGGTCTCCTCGCGGTCGACGACGCGGCTGAGCTCGATCGCACCGTCGACCAACGCCCACCAGGAGTCCGCGGGCTCGCCCTCACCGAACAGCTCGATCCCGGGCTCGATCACCACCACGGTGGACAGCGCGAGCAGCTGCGCGAGCTGCTCCGCGGACAGCTCCCCGAACAGGGGCAGCGACCGCAGCTCCTCGACGTGCACCACCGGTCGCGCCTCCGCTCCTCCTGATCACGGCCGAGCCTACCCACCGGGCCGGCGCGGGATCGGGATCAGCCTGCAGGACCGGTGCGGGCCAGCTTCCGCCAGAGCCAGCTGTTGGGGACCCGCCGTCCCGTCTGCACGTACTCGCGGGCGGCGTCGACCAGCATCGTCACGTCGAGGCCCCGGCGGGCGGCGGTCCCGCCGATCAGGATGAGCTCGTCGTCCGGCGCGAGCACGACGTCGTCCGCGGGCGCCATGAGGCACTCCTCGTCCCCGTCGGCGTCGCGCCGCAGGATCATCAGGACCACGACGGCGAGCCGGTCCTCGCGTCGCTCCGGGTCCCGCAGGACGTCCCCGAGCCGGGCCTCGCCCGTGCCGAGCCAGCCCACGAGGGCCGGGGCCTCACCCCGGTTGAGCCGGACCTTCCACGGCGAGGTCAGCCGGTGACCGCACTGGGCGGTGATCCGGTCGATGAGCTGGGTGGCCCAGCGGTCGCCCTGGGCGGGCACCTGCTGCAGGAAGCGCCAGAGCAGCGGTGTGCTGAGCTGCGCGAACACCTCGTGGGCCACCACCTCGGCGGGCACGAGCAGCGAGTCGACCTCCATCGCGGCGAACAGCGGTGCGCTCGCGGGCCGGTTCTGCCGGGCCGCGACGAAGATCGACGGGTTGAGCCTGCGGGCGTCGGCGACCATGGAGAGGTTCGTGGTGTCGTTGTCCGTCCCGGCGACGAAACCCACCGCCCCCTCGACCCCGGCCCGCTCCAGCACGTCCGGGTCGCTGCCGGAGCCCTGGACGGTGGCGACACCCCCGTCCGCGGGCGCCGCGTCGCCTGCCCCGGTCCGAGTCTCGACGACCGTCACCTCGAGTCCCTCGGCCCGCAGGTCGGCGGTGACCTCGCGGCCGAACCGGCCGTAGCCGCACACGACCCAGTGGCCCTCGCCGGGCGGGCGGCCGCGGTCGGGCAGCTCGGCGCCCGGGCCGCTCTCCAACCACGTCATGAGCTGGTAGGAGGCGGGTGCACGCATCGCGACCCGCAGGTGGTCGCCGAAGCGGTCGAACGCGTTGACGACGGTCGGGGTGCCGAACGCGCGGATCCGCTCCGCGGCGGTGGGGGAGACGGTGCGGGCGATCACCGGCAGGTCCGGGCGCAGCAGCGCCGCCGTCATCGCGACGGCGAGGTTGGCCTCGTCGTCGTCGGTGAGGGCGAGCACGGCCTCGCAGCGGGGGTTGCGCAGGCCCGCCACCCCGAGGTGCCCGGGGTCGCGGCCGTCGGCGACGAGCCCGGGGACGTCCCCGCGGTAGGACCCGAGCTCCAGGGCGACGATGCGGTCCTCCGCGACGTCGATCACCACGACCCGCTTGCCCATCGCGTCGAAGGAGTGGCACAGCAGCTCCCCGGTCCGCCCGTGCCCCACGATCAGCAGGAACGGCTCGCGCAGGCGCTTGACCTTGCGGGTGAAGTGCTGCAGGGCCAGCGCGCGGCGGAACGCCCGGTCCTGCACGAGCGCCAGCAGCGAGCCGATGGCGTACGCCCAGCCGATGACGGTGAGGTAGATCGCCGCGGTGACCCACAGCCGTTGGGCGGCGGTGAACGGGTCCGGCAGCTCGCCGAAACCGATGGTCGACGCCGTGTAGCTCATGAAGTAGAAGGCGTCGAAGAAGCTCATGCCGCGGCCGCTCGCGCCCGGGACGAGGGTCAGCCCGAGCACGCTCACCGCGAAGATGGTGATCAGCACGATGAGCGGGGTGCGCATCCGGCGCAGGATCAGGAAGATCGTGGCCTCGGCCTCGACGGCGGACGCCATCGGGATCCGCCTGCGCAGCCGCCCCGAGGGGCCCCGCCGAGGCGGCGGCTCGTCCTGGCCCAGCAGCCGCAGCCAGAACGAGAGCAGCGGATTGCCCACGGCGCGCTCCCTACCTGCGGTGGTAGGACACGGTCTCGATCACGAGCAGCACCACCGACACCATGTTGGCGAGCAGTGCGCCGCCGGAGAGCGACACGACGCTCGCGGTCGCCGACGGCGTGAGGCTGTCCGCGGCGATGTGGGCCGAGTAGGTCCAGGCCAGGGCCGCGGCGACGAGCTGCAGGTCGGCGACGAGGCTGGTGGCGAGGTGCACGGCGCCGATCTGTGTGCGGTCACCGAACTTCAGCACCGTCGCGATCAGGCTGACGACGATCGCCGCGAACAGCTCGTAGATGTTGTGCAGCTCGGGGTTCGAGATGTCACCGATGAAGAACCCGAAGTTGAGCGTGGCGGCCAGCAGCACGAAGAAGCCGAAGACCACCTTCTCGAGGTTCATCCACGCTCCCGGCTCGGCCGCCCGCGACCCCACCGGGCCGGCGCCAGGATGTCATGCCCGCGGCC
>NZ_JACBXB010000947.1 GCF_013870575.1 Pseudonocardia pini | reverse complement strand
CTACGCCGTGCTGCGGTTCTCGGACACCACCCGGGCCCGCGCCTTCTACGGCACCGTCCTGGGCTGGACCTTCGTCCCCGGCCGGGAGCAGGGGAACTGGAACGTCCGGGTCGCGGGGGGCGACCCGCGGCTGGCGGTGGGCCTGGCCGAGGGCCCCGCCGCCGTCGCCGTCCCGATGTTCGCGGTGCCCGACGTCCGGGACGCCGTCACGCGGGTCCGCGAGGCGGGCGGCACCGCGACCGACCCCGCCTTCGCCGGCTACGGCACCTCCGCCGACTGCACGGACGACCAGGGCGCACCGTTCTGGCTCGTCGAGTTCTGACCCGCCACCCCCGGCGCCGAGATGAACGTCAGTGCTGTTCGATCATGCTCTCGACAGCACTGACGTTCATCTCGGCGGTGGGTCAGGGGTGCAGGAGGGACTCGACGTGGTCCGCCGCAGCCCTCGCGCCGCCCTCGGCCCGCACCTCGTCACGGAGAGCGGCGGTGCGGGCCGCCACCTCCGGCGAGGTCAGCGACTCGAGGGCCGCGCGGAGCTCCGCCGGGCTCGCCCCGGTGGCCACCTGCCTGCCGACGCCGAGGGCCTCCAGGGTGGCCGCGTTGCCGAACTGGTCGACGGCCTGGGGCACGGTGATCATCGGGACGCCCTGGTAGAGGCCCTCCGCGCAGCCGCCCATCCCGGCGTGGGTCACGAACGCGCTCGCCCGGCCGAGCACCGCGAACTGCGGCACCCACCGGTGCAGCTCGACCCCCGCGGGCACGGGAGCGACCTCCTCCGCCGTGACGTGGTTGCCGTGCGCGATCACCACCCGCCACCCCAGTGGCGCGAACGCCTCGGCGCAGGCCCGGTAGAGCTCCGGGTGGTCGGTGTAGTTCGACCCCAACGAGACCAGGACCAGCGGCTCCGCCGAGGCGGGCCACTCGCCCGTGCGCCGGTCCAGTGACGGGCCGACGAACACGTACCGCTCCGGGTCGACCCGGTCGGCGAAGGGCTGCATGGCCTTCGGGATCAGCACGAGGCAGCGCGGCGGGCGGCCGGTGAACTCGTCCGGCGTGAGCGCGATCCGGTGCGCCGCGAGCCAGGCCGCGAACCGCTCCTGGTAGGCCAGGTACGCGGGTTCGGCGCGGAAGGCGAGGTCTGCTGCCAGGTCCTCCTCGAAGCCCTCCCAGGCGACCATCGCGGCCGAGAGCTGCACGAGCGGGAGGCCATGGCGCTCGGCCAGCGCACGGCCCGCGTAGCCGCCGATGTCGTAGAGGACCAGGTCCGGGAGATCCGCCGCCAGGGCCTGCTCGACCTGCGGGAACACCTGCTCCAGCTCGTCGAGGAAGATCTCGGTGCCGCGGACGGGATCGACCGGCCACTGCTCGCCCGCGGTCTCGTCGGGCGTCGCGGAGTCGACGACGAGCGGCTGCGCGCCGGTCGCCGCCACGGTCTCGGCGAACCCCGCCGGGATGACCCAGTCGACGCGGTGTCCCCGCTCGACCAGCTCCGCGACGACGCCGAGATGAGGGTTGGTGTGGCCGTGCGCGCCGACGCCTGCCATGAGGATGTGGGCCATGAGTGCTCCAGTGCTCGATACGGGTGCGGACATGCCGGGGACCCCGCGCTCGGCGGGGTCGGGCGACCGCTCGTCAGCCGTAGAGCTGTTGGATCATGGTTCCCACGGTACCGACGGGCGCCAGTCGGTTTTCGATCACGGTGCGCTACACCTGCCGTCGCGCCGAGTCGACCGATCGGCTCACGAGTCACCTGATCAAGTGAGATGTGTCGCTACGATTCGCGAGTGAGTCTGTTGCGCGATATGCGGGCCGCCGTCGCCGAATGGTCCGCCCACCGCCTCCTGC
>NZ_JACBXB010000946.1 GCF_013870575.1 Pseudonocardia pini | reverse complement strand
CCCTCGGTGAGCAGGGCGGTCGACAGCGTCACGACGCCGGCACCGACCAGCAGCGCGCTCAGGGGCGGTGTGAGCCCGCGGACCAGCAGGTCCTGGGTCGCGTCCGTGTCGCTGACCAGGCGCGACACCAGGTCGCCGCTGCGGAACCGACGGACCGGCTCGGTGGCGGCGAGCCGGGCGTATACGCGGTCGCGGGCGTCGGCGAGCGTGCGCAGCGCGGCGTCGTGCGTGACGAGCCGTTCGAGGTAGCGCGCCACCCCGCGCGTGACGCCGAGGGCGCGGGTCAGCACCACCGCCACGCTCAGCGCGGTGACGCCGGGATGGGTCGCGGCGGTCGCGATGAGCCAGGCGGCGAGCGAGAGCAGCCCGACCCCCGAGGCGGTGGCGAGCGCACCCCACAGCACTCCGAGCACGAAACGGGCACCCCGCGGCCGCGCGAGCCCCACCATCCGGATGAGCGAGCGGCCCTTTCGCTCAGTAGGTGTGAGCGAGGGTGCCGTTCGCTCAGCGGGTGCGGGGGTCATCGGACAGCCGCGGCTCGGCGCAGGTGGTGGGCCGTCGTGGCCCACCCGGGGTCGTGGGTCACGATCACCGCGGTCCGGCCCGTCACGAGCCGGGTCACCGCCCGGCGGACGGCGGCGGCGTTGTCCGGGTCGAGGTGGGCGGTGGGCTCGTCGAGCAGGACGACCGGTGCGTCCCGCAGGAACGCCCTGGCCAGCGCCACGCGCTGCCGCTCGCCCGCGGACAACCGCATGCCGCGCTCCCCGAGGAGGGTCGCGTACCCCTCGGGGAGCGCGGCGACGACCGCGTCGAGCTCGGCCAGCGAGGCCGCCCGCCGCACGTCGTCCAGGCTCGCGGTGGGCTCGCCGAGGCGGATGTTGTCGGCGAGGCTCTCGGCGAACAGGTGGGGGTCCTGCGGGACCCAGGCGAGGGTGCGGCGCCAGGCCTCCGGGTCGACGTCGGCGAGGTCGACCCCGCCCACGGTCACCCTGCCCGCGGTGGGCTCGGTGAACCGCAGCAGCAGGCCGAGCAGGGTGGACTTGCCCGCGCCACTCGGTCCGGTGACGACGGTGGTCGCCCCGGCGGGCAGGGTCAGGTCGAGGTCGGCGAGCGCGGTCCGTTCCGGATAGCGGACGGTCACGCCGTGGAGCTCGATGTCCCCGCGGGGAGCGGGCAGGGTGCCCGCGGGGGTGCCGGTGCGCTCGTCGAGCACCGCGAAGACCTTCTCGGCCGCCGCGATCCCCTCCATCGACGCGTGGAACCGGGCGCCGACCTCGCGCAGCGGGAGGTATGCCTCCGGCGCGAGGATCAGCACGAGCAGCGCCGTCTCCAGGTCCAGCCTGCCGTAGAGCAACCGGAACCCCACCTCGACGGCGACGAGCGCGACCGCCAGCGTGGCCAGCACCTCCAGGACGAAGGCCGACAGGAACGCCACCCGCAGCGTGCCCATCGTGGCCTCGCGATGCTGGTCGGTGACCTTCCGGACGAGCGCGGCCTCCGCCTTGGCCCGCCGGAACAGGGCGAGCGTGGGCAGCCCCTCGACGACGTCGAGGAAGTGCCCGCCGAGCTTCTCCAGCAGCGCCCACTGCCTCGCGGTGCGGGCCTGGGTGTGCATCCCGACCAGGGCCATGAACAGCGGGATGAGGGGGAGGGTGACCGCGATGACCAGGGCCGAGACCCAGTCCGCCCCCGCCACGACCACCAGCACGGCGACCGGCACGAGGACGGCGAGCACGAGCTGGGGGAGGTAGCGGGCGAAGTAGTCGTCGAGCGCGTCGAGGCCACGGGTGGCGAGGGTGACCAGGGCGCCGGCGTCTCGCGTGGTCCCGGTGGTCACGTGGTCGACCAGCTGCAGGCGCAGCTGC
>NZ_JACBXB010000945.1 GCF_013870575.1 Pseudonocardia pini | reverse complement strand
CCGGTCCTTCACCGGCACGACGACGGTGACCTCGCTCCTCGTCGGCCCGCCGGGGATGCCGGGGGCGGGGTGGGCGAGCCCGGCGTCGAGCAGGGTGCGGGCCAACGCCCGGGACAGCGGATCGCGGACGGTGAGCTCGGTGCGGTCGCCGAGCAGGGCCTGGGCCCTGGGCACGAGGTGCACGAGCCGGGGCGGCGCCCCGCCGAGCAGGGCGGCACTGCCATCCGTACCCGGCAACCGTCGAACCCGACGGTCCAGCACCACCCGCATCCCGCTCGGCAACCCCTGCACCCGTCGATCCCAACACACCCCGCCGAGCAAGTCCCCACCCGCAAGCGCGGCCCTCCCCGCGAGTCCCCCACTCCCGACGCGCGAGTCCCCCACTTCCGACGCGCGAGTCCCCCACTTCCGACGCGCGAGTCCCACACTCCCGACGCGCGAGTCCCACACTTCCAACGCGCGAGTCGGACACCACCGCCCGTGAGTCCGACACCCGCCTCCCCGAGTCCCCACTACCGACCCGCGAGCCCGACCCAGCCTGCCGTTCGACCCAACCGATCCGACACGGCTCGTGCAGGCGACCCGGTCCTTCGACGGGCGGTCCGGGGACATGGGACGCTTCCGCCCGTGTCCCACGCCCTGTCCGCCGAGCCCCTCCTCCCGCGCTACGGGGAGCGGTCGCTCGCGGAGGTGTTCCCGGCCGTGCTCGCCGCGCTCGGCGTCCCCGGGCCCGCCCCGGCGATCACCCTTCCCCCGGTCCGCGCCGCCGCCGTCCTCCTGATCGACGGTCTGGGCGCCGAGCTCCTCCGCGACCACGCGCCGGACGCCCCGACCCTGGCCGCCCTCGCCGGCGAGCCGCTGACCGTCGGCTTCCCGTCGAGCACGTCGATCAGCATCACGTCGCTGGGCACGGGCCTGCCGCCCGGCGAGCACGGTGTGGTCGGGATCAGCTTCCAGGCCTGCGGCGGGGAGATGCTCGACTCGCTGAAGTGGACCTCCTACGGCGTCGGGGACCCCGAGGACCTGCGGGAGTCCCTGCCGCCGGAGCGGATCCAGCCGCACGACACCGCGTTGCAGCGCGCGGCGGCGGACCAGGTGCGGGTCACCACCGTGGGCCCCCGGTCGTTCCGCGGGTCCGGACTGACCCGTGCGGCACTGCGCGGCGGGCACTACCAGGGCGTCATGGCGATGGGGGACCTCGCAGCGGGGATCGTGGCCGCTGTATCCGGGCCCGGCCGTCGGCTCGCGTACGGCTACCACGCGGACCTCGACGCCCTGGGGCACCTGCACGGCCCCGGCTCCACCCCGTGGCGCTTCCAGCTGCGGCTGATCGACCGGATGGTCGCGACGATCGTCGAGCAGCTGCCGCCGGACTCCCTGCTGGCCGTGACCGGTGACCACGGCATGGTCACCGTGACCCGCCGCTACGACGCCGACCAGCTCACCCCGCTCCGCCTCGGGGTCCGGCTGCTCGGCGGCGACCCCCGCGCGCGGCACGTCTACGTGCGGGACGGTGCGGCCGCCGAGGTCCGGGCCGCGTGGGCCGAGACCCTCGCCGACGACGCCTGGATCGTCCCCCGCGACCAGGCGATCGCGGAGAACTGGTTCGGCCCGGTGGGCGACGACGTCCGGGAGCGGATCGGCGATCTCGTCGTGGCGATGCGCGGGACGGCAGGCGTGGTCCGCTCGGTCGCGGAGCCGACCCTGGCGGGCCTGCCCGGCCAGCACGGCTCGCTCACCGCCGAGGAGCAGCTCGTCCCCCTGGCGGTGGCCACCACCGTGCGGTGAGGGCCTCGGCTCGACGGGCGCTGGGGCACCGCCCGTCAGCGCAGTCGTGAGGTCTCTCCGTCGACGTCCCAGCGGGCG
>NZ_JACBXB010000944.1 GCF_013870575.1 Pseudonocardia pini | reverse complement strand
TCGACGCCGAGGGCCAGCAGCCCGGCCAGCGCCCCGGGCATCAGGCCCTCGCCACAGGCCTTGTCGACGGCGCCCGCGCGGGGTTCCCAGACCTCGACGTCGAGTCCGGCGCGGGCGGCGTGCAGGGCGGTCACCAGGCCCACCGGCCCACCCCCGGCCACGACGAGGTCCCTCACGCGACCGCTCCCCGCAGCGCCCGCCGCTCCTCCCGGAGCCGCACCGCGAGCAGGGCGCCGTTCGCCACCGTGAACAGGACCGCGGTGAGCCAGGCGGTGTGCACCAGCGGGAGTGCCGCCCCCTCGACGACGACCACCAGGTAGTTCGGGTGGGACAGGAAGCGGTAGGGGCCGGTGGTGACGAGCGGGAGCCCGGGCAGCACGATCACGCGGGTGTTCCAGCGTCGGCCGAGCGCGGCGACGCACCACCACCGCACCCCCTGGCAGACCGCGACGAGGGCGACCATCGTCCAGCCCAGGGCGGGCAGGAAGGGCCGGTCGGCGAGCCACACCTCGGCCACGGCGCCGACCAGCAGCCCGCTGTGCAGCACGACCATGACCGGGTAGTGCCCGCGGCCGGTCTCTCGCCCCCCGCGGGCGAGGGCCCACCGGGCGTTGCGGGTGGAGACGACCACCTCGGCGAGCCGCTCGACCCCGACGACCAGGACGAACACGGTGTAGGCGAGCGCGCTCACCCCGCCGCCCGCAGCAGCACCAGCTCCGAGCAGAACCCGGGGCCCATCGCGAGCATCAGGCCGTACGAGCCGGGGGCGGGCGGGCGGTCCCGCAGGGTGTCCGCGAGCACGTGCAGCACCGAGGCCGAGGAGAGGTTCCCGATGCGCCGCAACGAGTCCCACGTCAGGCTCAGAGCCTCCCGGTCGACGTCGAGGGCCTCCTCGAGCGCCTCCAGCACCTTGGGGCCGCCGGGGTGCGCCACGTACCATCCGATGTCCGCGCGGGACAGGCCGTGGTCGGCGAGGAACCCGTGGACGTCGGCCGACAGGTGGGTGCGCACGAGGTCGGGGACGCCGGCGTCGAGCACGATCGTGAGCCCGCCCGCGCCGACGTCCCAGCCCATGGTGCGCTCGGAGTCAGGGTAGAGCCGGCTGCGGCTCGCCAGGACCTCCGGCTGCACGCGCCCGCCGTCGAGCAGCTGCGAGGCGCGGCGCGAGCCCGCCGCCACCACGGCGGCGGCGCCGTCGCCGAAGAGCCCGCTCGCGACCAGGTTCGGGACCGAGACGTCCGTGCGCTGCAGGGTCAACGAGCACAGCTCGACGCTCACCAGCACCGCGATCGCGTCGGGCCTGCCGAGGAGGTAGTCGTGCAGCCGGGCCACCCCGGCCGCCCCGGCGACGCAGCCGAGTCCCACGATCGGCACCCGCACGACGTCCTCGCGCAGTCCGATCCGGCCCGCCACCCGGGCGTCGAGCGAGGGCACGGCGAGGCCGGTGACGGTGGTGGACACGACCAGGTCGACGTCGGAGGGGGAGAGGTCCACGGCCTTGAGCGCCTCGACGACCGCGCGGGACCCGAGCTCCACGCCGGCGGTGATGAAGGCGTCGTTGGAGTCCCCGAAGTCCCGCAGGTCCCCGTAGCGGTCGAGCGGCAGCGCGGTGTGCCGGAAGTCGACGCGGGCGTTGCGGTGGAAGCGGTCCACGAGCGCCCGGTCCACCCGGGGCAGTGCCGCCGCCAGCCAGGCGGTGAGCTCGGCCTGCGGGTGGCGGTGGTCGGGCAGCACGCCGCGGACGCTCAGGATGCGGGTGGTCGGCTCGTCCATCAGCCGACCAGCAGGACGACGTCGAGCACGGCGATCCCCAGTGCGGCGCGGAAGGGCAGCCGGCCGCGGCCGGTCAGGACGAGGGCGCCGAGCCC
>NZ_JACBXB010000943.1 GCF_013870575.1 Pseudonocardia pini | reverse complement strand
GTCGACACCGTCGACACCGTGGACACCGGAGGCCTGCGGGCCGCCGTCGACTCGGTCCGCGCCCACCCGGACAGCCTCGTGCTCGTCGGGGTGGCGGTCCTGGTGTTCGCCTTCACCCTGAACTTCCAGGTGGTCCTGACGCTCATGGCGACGGGCGCCTACGGCCTGTCCGCCGACGGCCTCGGCCTGCTGGCCACGGCGATGGCGGCGGGCTCGATCTGCGGCGCCCTGCTCAGCGCGCGACGTCGGACGGTCCCGCGCTCGCTGGTCCTCGGCGCGGCCACCGCCGTCGGGACGTTGTGGCTGGTCGGCGCGGTGGTCCCGGTGGTCTACGGGTTCGCCGCGGCGCTCTTCGCCACCGGGCTGGTCACGATCACGTTCGCCACGTCGTCGAACGCCCGCCTGCAGCTGGTCACCCCGCCGCGGATGCAGGGCCGGGTGATGGCGATGTACCTGGCCGCCTGCAGCCTGGGCGCGCCGCTGACGGCGCCGGTCATCGGGTGGATCTCCGACACCGCCGGGCCCCGCTGGGCCATGGTCACGGGCGGGTGCTGGATCCTCCTGGCCGCCGGGCTCGGCGCCGTCGTGCTCGCGTTCCGCCGACGGGCCGGGGCCCCCGTCGCGTCCCCGACCCCACCCGTCCCCGACTCAGAGAGGTCCTCCCCATGACGACTCCCACACCCACGCTCTACGCAGGCCCGAACCCCGGCTACGCCCTGGGGGCGAAGGTGGGCGACCTGCTGTTCCTCTCGCTGCACGTGGGCGGCGACGGGCTCGGCAACGGCCGCGAGGCGCCGTTCGACGAGCAGGTCCGCCAGGCGTTCGGACGCCTCTTCGACACACTCGACCGCGCGGGTGCCGACCGCAGCGCGATCGCGAAGCTCACGATCTACCTGGCCGACATCGCCGACTTCGACGCCTACAACGTGATCTACCGCGAGCTGATGCCGGAGCCCCGCCCGGCGCGGTCCACGATCCAGACACCGATCGGCCACGGCTGGCGCTTCGCCGTCGACGGGGTCGCGGTCCTCCCCTGACCCGAGGTCGGGTTCACGCCCGGCCGGGCGGGTTCGCGAGGAACCAGTCCCGGATGCCGGGCATGTGCGGCTCGAAGGCGCCGGGGACGGACAGGTTCAGCGCCCCCGCACGCTCGTCGCCCCGGTTCTCGAAGTCGTGGGTGGTGCCGCCGGGGGCCAGCACGAGGGAGCCCGCGGGGGCGTCGACCCACCGGTCGCCGACGAGGAAGTTCATCGTGCCCGCGAGGACGTAGAACACGTCGTCCTCGGGGTGGGAGTGGGCGCCCGGTCCCGTGGTGTGGGGCTCGAGCCACCACTCGGAGATCGAGTAGCCCTCGGCCGTCTCGGCGCCGTCGGCCTTGAACACCGCCTGGATCCGCCCCATCTCGTACCGCCGCCCCTCGCCGGGCGCGAGGTGGAGTGGGGGTCTGGCTCCCGGTCCTGTGCTCATGCCTCGAACCTAGGGCCGGCGGCGGCGCCCGGTCTTGGACGAATGGGAACGGCCCTCCCGTCAGCGGCGCCCCGCGGCCCCTTGGGGTCCGGCCAGCGCCACCGGGTCGATCCGGCCGGTCACCACGTCCCGGGCGACCTCGACGAGCCGCAGGTTGTTGCTGCGCGAGAAGCGCCGCAGCCGTTCGAAGGCCTGGTCCATCGGGAGGCCGCCGTGCTGGGCGATCACGCCCTTGGCCTGCTCGATCACGACCCGGTTGTTCAGCGCGGTCTGCAGCTGCTCCGCCACGACCTCGCCGCGGCGGACGGCCCGCTCGGCGAGGATGCCGATGGTGGCGACGTCCGCCAGCGCCTGGCCGAGCCGGAGGTCGTCGGCCGGGAGCGGGCCGGGGCTCAGGCGCA
>NZ_JACBXB010000942.1 GCF_013870575.1 Pseudonocardia pini | reverse complement strand
GCGCGGCCCGCCCCGTGGCGACGGGATCGGCCGCCGCCCGCCAGGCCCCGACGGCCGCGTCGAGCTCCGTGCGCAACGGCCGGACCAGGGCGACGATCAGCTCGCCGAGATCGTGGAAGTGCACGTAGAAGGTCTTGCGGGTCATATCGGTCCGGGTCATGACGGCGGCGACGCTGAGCTCCCCGCCCGCCTCCAGCACCTCGCGTGCCGCCGCGAGGATCTCGCCCCGCGCGACCTCCGGCGTCCGACGCCTGCGCGGTGCACCTTCCGCCGTTACTGCCACTGTGGCACTCTAACCCCGCGCACTACTGCCACCCTGGCATCAATCCTCGCGGAGGTCGTCGTGACCCGTTCCCTGCTCACCGCCCGCTTCGGGCTCGCGGCCTGGTACCTGACGGCGGTGGGCCTGCTCTTCGGCATCCGCGCGCTCACGACCCTGCTCGGCGGGGCGGGCTGGGAGCTGCCCGGGACCGGATGGCGCTCGGTCTGGCAGCTCGTGGTGGTGGCGATCGTGCTGGCGGGCCTCGCCGCGCCCCGCCTCACGCTGCCCGCGGTCGGCGTGGTCGGGGCGATGTACCTGCTCGCCACCCTGTCCGAGCTGGTCGACGGCACCACCCTGGTGGGCGCGATCCCCGTCGACATGCGGGACCGGCTGGTGCATCCGCTCGTCGGTCTGCTGGCCGTCGCCGTGCTCCTGGTGGTGCGGCGCGCGGCCCCCCGGGCGGCGGCCACGGACTCGTCGCTCAGAGCTCCCCACGACGGGTGGCCAGCGTCTCGGCGACGGTGGCGAGCTTGACGTTCAGCGACTGCGAGGCCGCGCGCAGCACGCCGAAGGCCTCGTCCGCGTCGATGTCCCGGCGCTCCATGAGGATGCCCTTGGCCTGGCCGATCACGTCCCGCGACCGCAGGGCCTCCTCGAGCTGCGCGGTCCGGAGCTCGGCGCGGCTGGTGGCGAGCCTGCCCGCGAGGGCGGTCGAGGCGTGTGCGGCCAGGACCAGGGCGGCGTCGCGGTCGGCCTCGTCGAGCCCGCCGACGCGGCGCGAGTAGATGTTGAGCGACCCGATGCGCGGCGGCTCCTGGGCCGGGAACATCCCGGTCGCCAGGCAGCTCTGGATCCCCAGCTCGGCCGCGGCGGGTCCCCACTTGTCGAACACCTCGCCCGCTCCCAGGTCCGAGGAGGAGAACACCCCCAGGCCGGGGCGGCGGCTCGCGTCGAGACACGGGCCCTGGTCGAACTCGTTCTGCAGCTCGTCGAGCCGCGCCCCGATCGGGTCCGTGGTGGCCGGGGTGTCCAGCAGGCCCTCGGCGTTGCGCAGCGAGACGCTCACGACGTCCGCGCCGCGGACCACCCGCACCGTGGCCTCGCTGATCCGGTCCAGCACGTCCTGGACGGTGGGTGCGTCGAGCAGGGTCCGGGCGAGCGAGACGAACTCGCCGACCACCGCGGACGGGGCCCAGTCACCCTCCTGCGGATCGGGCTCCGACATCAGCGCTCCTCTCGGGCCGGGATCGGGCTCGGCGGGTCGGTCCTCCGCCCAACCGGGTTCGGTCATTCTGCCGTGCACCGCGGCCTGCAGCCGGTCGGGGACGACGTCGCCCGCGTGGCTCCGGAGCGTCGTCGACAGCGACCCGGCGACGACCTCCTCCCTGCCCGCGAGCAGCACCTCGACCCCCTGCATGAGGGAAGGCCTACCCGCCGTGCCGCCGGTCAACCGGCGGGCAGCGCGCGACCGGGCCCCCCGCCGGGCATGCTCGGGGCATGAGCGCGCAGCGGGAGCACGATCTGGTCGTCTTCGGGGTCACGGGGTTCGTCGGGGCCCTGCTGGCGGGCTATCTCGCGGAGGCCGCGCCCGCGGACGTGCGGATCGC
>NZ_JACBXB010000941.1 GCF_013870575.1 Pseudonocardia pini | reverse complement strand
ATGCGGTGGTCGTCGACCCGGCGGAGGCCACGGCGCTGCGGGCCGAGGGGGTGGACCATCTCCCGGTCCTCGTGCGGGACGGGACCGGCGTGGTGGGTCCACTGGTGCTGCCCGGCAGGTCGCCGTGTCTGCGCTGTGTCGAGCTCGGCCGCGCCGACCGGGACCCGGGGTGGCCCGCCGTCGCCGCACAGCTCACCGGGTCCAGCGGATCGGCTGAGCCGGAGACCGTCGCGGCCACTGCGGCGCTCGGCGTCGCACAGGCACTCGTGCTGCTCGACGGCGAGGTGCGGCCGCCGTCGCTGGGCGCGGCCGTGGAGCTGGACCCGCACGCGGGGGTCCTCCGCAGGCGGAGGTGGCCCGGCCACCCGCGGTGTCCGTGCGGCTGGGTGTCTCCCGGACACTCCGCGCCGCGCGGTTCGGGGTGGGCAGGTGAGGGCGTGGGCGGGGTCGCCCCGAATGCGACATGCGCGGGGACCGCAGGACGGGAGAGAATCATGAAGTGAGCGACATTCCCCGCCGCACGGTCTCCCGCACCGCCAAGCTCGCCGGGCTCCCACTGGGGGTCGCCGGTAGGGCCGCCGCGGGTTGGGGCCGCAGGCTGGCGGGCGGCGACCGCGACCAGATCAGCGCCCAGATGATGGCGAAGAGCGCGGAGCAGCTCTTCGCCGTGCTGGGCGAGCTCAAGGGTGGCGCCATGAAGTTCGGGCAGGCGCTGAGCGTGTTCGAGGCGGCGGTTCCCGAGGAGATGGCCGAGCCCTACCGCGAGGCGCTGACGAAGCTGCAGACCGCGGCGCCGCCGATGCCCTCGGCGGACGTCCACCGGATGTTGGCGGAGCAGTTCGGCCGCGGCTGGCGGGCCCGGTTCCGGGAGTTCGACGAGGAGCCCGCGGCGGCCGCGAGCATCGGCCAGGTCCACCGGGCGGTGTGGCGGGACGGCCGCGAGGTCGCGGTGAAGGTGCAGTACCCGGGCGCCGAGGAGGCGGTGCTGTCGGACCTCCGCCAGCTGTCGCGGATGAGCAGGCTGCTGCAGCCGCTCGCGCCCGGCATGGAGATCAAGCCGCTGATCACCGAGCTGAAGGAGCGGATGGTCGAGGAGCTCGACTACCGGGACGAGGCCGAGAACCAGCGGGCGTTCGCCGCGGAGTACGCGGACGACCCGGAGATCCGGGTGCCGCGTGTGGTGGCCTCGGCGCCGCGGGCGATGGTCAGCGAGTGGGTCACCGGCAGGCGGCTGTCGGACGTCATCCGCAACGGGACACAGGAGGAACGGGACCGGGCGGGCGCGCTGCTCGCGGGCTTCCACTACTCGGCGCCCTACCGGGTGCACCTGCTGCACTCCGACCCACACCCGGGCAACTTCCAGATCCTGGACGACGGGCGGATGCTCGTCGTGGACTTCGGGGCGGTGGCGCGGCTGCCCGAGGGCCTGCCTCGCCCGCTCACGACCATGACCAAGTACGCCCTGGAGAACCGGCCCGCGGACCTCATCGCGCTGCTGCGGTCGGCGGGGTTCCTCCAGCCGGGCACGGAGGTCGCGGCGGAGGAGGTGCTCGCGTACCTCTCCCCCTTCACCGAGCCGCTGCGCACCGAACGCTTCCGGTTCTCCCGGAGCTGGCTGCAGGGCCAGGCCGAACGGGTCGGCGACCTCCGCAGTCCCGAGTTCGACACGGGCCGGTCCCTCAACCTGCCGCCGCAGTACCTGCTGATCCACCGGGTCACGCTCGGCACCCTCGGGGTGCTGTGCCAGCTGCAGGCGGACGTCCCGCTGCGCGAGATCGTGGGGCGCTGGCAGCCCGATCTGTTCGTCGCCGGCTGAGCGAGGCCGTTCACACGAGAGTGCCGTTCGTGCAGGGGGTCGGGCCCTCGCCCCCGGCTGTGA
>NZ_JACBXB010000940.1 GCF_013870575.1 Pseudonocardia pini | reverse complement strand
CGCGGGCGCGCGCGCCTACCTCAAGGACAACCCGGCGGTCCGGCTCGTCGAGTGCGGAGACGTCGCGAGTCCGGAGGACGTCGACACCCCCGAGCAGCTGGCGAGGTTCAGATGATCGACGCCGGGGCGACGGCGGCGCGGTGGTCGGGTGGTCGTCCGCCGCGGCGGCGGTAGCGACGGGACGCGGGTCGGCCGACCACGGCGCCGAGCGGCGACACGCGCCGACCCCACCGACCTCTCGGAGCCGCCGAGGAGCGCACACGGGCTGATCCCACCCGCGTGCAGCGCGGACACCGCCCTGGGGAACGACAGCCAGAGCCACCTCCCGGTCTGACGCGACCGAGCAATACGCACAACTACGACTACCCCGAGTCACGACTTCTCACGAGGCTGACCGTGCGACCGGAACGGCGGTCGAGCACCGGTGGGCGGCGTCGGACCGAGGTGAGACGTGTGGATCCCGCATCGCTGATAGTCGCGGCTCTCGTGCAGGGCCTCCTGGCCGGGGTCGCCGGCGTCGCCGAGCGGACCGTCGTCGAGGGCTACGAGGCCCTCCGTGAGTCGCTCATGCGGCGCTGTCCTCCAGAGGAGCGACCGCGGCTCGATGGCGCACTCGCGCGGCTGGAGCACGATCCCCGGGACGACCGGGCCCGGCAGTGGGTGACCGACGAGGTCCGACGCAGCGGCGTTGCGGACGATCCGGCGTTGCGCCGGCTGGCGAGCGGTCTCGTCGACCTGCTCGCCGACCCAGTGGATCGGCGCTCCCGTCGCGTCGAGAACACTGTTCGGGCGGCGGGCGGGCGGGCGATCGGGGCCGTCCTCGAACGGCACGTCGGGGCCGTCCTCGCCCTCCGCTCGGCCCAGCGCCTGGACGACCCGGAGCTGTTGTCCCCCGAGGCCGGCAGCCGCAGGCCGGTGCCCCGCCCCGTCGCGGACGAGGTGGGCAGACTGCACGCCGAGGTGCGGAGGATCATCACCGAGGTCGCGAGCCGGATCGAGACGCTCGGGGACGAGCCGGGAGCGGACCGCGAGGGCGCCGTGCCGCTGTCGCTGGCGAACCGCGAGCGCGCAACCCGGCTCGACGCGGCGGACCGACAGGTCCGCGTCTCCTACCAGGCGTTGCGCAGCACCATCGAGTACTTCGCTTCCGTCAACCGGTCCGTGGCGGAGCGCATCACGCGGGCCGGCTCCGCCCAGCAGGAGATCACGCTGCTGCTCGGCAACGCTGTGATGATCTACGAGGTCACCAACTTCGTGATCGACTACCTGGACCGCTTCACCATCGACGGCGAGGCGGAGCTCCACCGGATCCGCGAGGAGACGATGCGCCGGCTGGACGGGTTGCAGGCGGACCGGAAGCGGCTCGGGCAGCGGGTGACGGACCCGGATGTCGAGCCCGCCGTCCGCGACCGGATCCTCGAGGACCTCCACGACGGGGACGAGGTCGACGCGGCCGTGCGCAGCGAGTGGGACTCCTACCTGGCGGAGGTCGGCGAGATGCGATCGCTCGCGGGACAGGCCGCTCGCAAGCGCAAGACACTGGAGGTCATCCGTGACCACGCCCGCCTCCACATCGGCACCATGCAGGAGGTCGCCATGCTGAACTTCCTCCGCTCGAACGCCGAGGCGGTGCACCAGACCGTGCTCACGCTGGAGAGCTTCCAGCTGCCGCGGCTGTCCCCCAGCAGGATCCGGAGGTTGATCGCGGAATGACCGGACCGGGCAGGTTCCCCGCACTGACGACCGACGAGCTCCAGCACCGCCTCGCCGCGGCCACTGATCCACAGGAGATCGGCCGGCTCGAACGCGAGCTGGACCGCCGGGTCACGGCCGAGCTCCTCGGCGAGCCCGTCGGCGCGGCACCTCCCCTCACCCCGCCGTCT
>NZ_JACBXB010000939.1 GCF_013870575.1 Pseudonocardia pini | reverse complement strand
GCAGCGCCGGGATGCCCGCGGTGGCGAACGGGACGGAGGTCTCCCGGACGGCGAAGAGCATCGCGATCGCGTCCGCGTGGAAGCGGCGCGCCGCGAACAGCAGGGCCTCCGACGAGCCCTGGTCCAGCCACTGGGCGTCGTCCACCAGGCACAGCACGGGCTGTCGTTCGGCCAGCGCCGCGAGCAGCGACAGGGTTCCGGCACCGATGAGGAAGCGGTTCTCGACCGGGGTGCCGGTGAGACCGAAGGCGCCGCGCAGCGCCGCGGCCTGCGGTTCCGGGATCGCCTCGAGCAGGTCGAGGTGCGGGTAGAGCATCGAGTGCAGGGCCCCGAAGGGCAGCTCGGCCTCCGACTCGAGGCCGATCCCGCGCAGCACGAGCAGGTCCGGTGCGCGGTCCACGGCGTGGTCCAGCAGCGCGGACTTGCCCGCGCCCGCCTCCCCGCGCAGCACGAGCGCCGCGCTGGTGCCCTCCCGGGCCGCGTCGAGCAGGGCGTCCAGCCGGACGCACTCGCTCTCCCGGCCCGTCAGGCTGATCGACACGTGACCGATCGTAGGGCGCCGTGTCCGGTTCACCCCGATCGGCGGACGGCGGAGCACCCCGGGGCTGTGGTGGACTGCTCGCTCCTCGACGAAGGGGGGCGTGCCATGACGCTCTGGCGGGTGCTCAGCGCGCTGGCGCTGCTGGCGATGGGCGGGATCCACCTCTACCTGGTGTTCAACGGCACCGGCGGCATCCTCGGCGTGCTCTTCGTGCTCAACGCCGTCGGTGGCCTGGTGCTGGCGCTGGCGATGCTCCTGTTCCGCGGCACGCTCCTGGTGCTGGCCTCGGTGCTCAGCCTGCTGTTCCTGGGCGGCACGCTGTTGGCACTGGTCCTCGCGCTGACCGTGGGGCTCTTCGGGATCCGGTCCAGCCTGGACTACGACCTGGCCACCACGACACTGGTCGTCGAGTCGATCGGCGTGGTCGTCCTGCTCGTCACGACGGTGCTGCTGGCCCGCAGCCGCCCCGTCCGGGTCTAGTGTCTCGGCGCGGGACACCAGCGGGACACTAGAACCGGATCGCGAAGGCCACGACGTCGTCCTGCGCCTCGGGGGCCAGCGTCGTGACCGCGGTGTCCACGATGTCCTGCGGGTCGTGGTCGCGGAGCCGGTCGAGCAGATCCAGGAGCGCCGCCGTGCCCGCGTCGAGGTCGCTGTCACGGCGCTCGACGAGCCCGTCGGTGTAGAGGAACACGGTGCTCCCCGGGAGGAGCCTGCGGACGTGGTCGTGGCGAGCGGACTCCGAGGTGAGCGCGAACCCGAACAGGGCGTCGTGGTCGGTGAGCAGCTCGGTGGTCCCGTCGGGCCCCAGCAGGACCGGCGGCGGGTGGCCCGCGTTGGTCCAGATCATCGTCCAGTCGCCCGCTCCGTCCCGGCGCAGGTGCGCGACGACCGCGGTGCCCGCCGCGGTGAGGTCGAGTCCGAGGTTGGCGGTCTCGAAGGCGCGCAGGATGATCGAGGGCGGCCCGCCGGGATGGTCCCAGGCGGCCTGGCGCAGCATCGAGCGGACCTGCCCCATGATCGTGGCGGCATGGAGCGTGTGGCCGATGATGTCGCCCACGGACAGCGCGAGCACGTCGTCGTCGGGGCGGGCCGGGTCCTGGATCGGCGCGGCGTCGAACCAGTCCCCGCCGACGTTCTCCCGGGTGTCCGCGGGCTCGTAGCGGGCGGCCATCGCCAGACCGTCCACCTTGGGCAGTCGGGTCAGCATCGCGTTCTGCAGCTCGTGGGCGACCGAGGTGCGGTGGTGCAGGACCCTGGCCCGGCCCAGGGCCTGGCCCGCGTAGCTCGCGATCGTGGCGATGGTGAGCAGGTCGGCGGGCGCGACGGCCTGCGGCGCGGGCC
>NZ_JACBXB010000938.1 GCF_013870575.1 Pseudonocardia pini | reverse complement strand
TGCTGGTCCCCGCCGTCGGACCGGGGCTCGGGGCCGCCGGACGGACCGGCGCGTTCCCACCGGACAGCCCCTCGGTGGACCTCGCCACGGCCCTCGAACGCACCCTGGGCCTGCCCTACACCGGTTGGCTGGACCCCGACAACCTGTACTGGCAGACCTCGGCGGCGATCCTCGCGGGCGTGGGTGCGATCGCCCTGCTGGTCCGACGGCGTGGGCTCGGCCCCGTCGTCGCCTGGCTGTTCTGGGTGGTCGTCCTGGTCGGCGCCTGGATGAGCCCCGGCACGGGCTACGACGCCGTCGTCACGGGCTTCTTCTACAACGCCATGCTCCGCACCTGGTCGCACACGTCGATGCTGGTCCCGGTGCTGGCCGGGCTCGGCGTGGTCCTGGTCGCGGGGTACCTCGGCGTGCTGCTGGGCAGGCGCTGGGTCCCGCTCCGGGCGGCGACCGTCGCCACGGCCGTCGCGGTGGTGGTGTTCGCGGTCTACGCGGTGGCGCCCGCCCGGCACTACGCCGAGCTGAACGAGAAGGCCGTCGCCACCCGCTACTCCACGCCGGACTTCGTGCGGGTCGGCCCCGACGACCAGGTCGCCATCGCCTGGCTCGCCGACCGCGTGCGCCCCGGGGAACGGGTGTTCAACTCGCCGAACGACGGCTCGACGTACCTCTACGTCGAGCGCGGTATCCCGGTCGTCAACGTCTACACACTGGGGCTGCCGGGCGTGCCCTACAGCTACGAGCTGCTCGAGCACTTCAACACCTACCCCACGGACCCCGAGGTCCGCCGCCAGCTCGAGGACCTCGACGTGCACTGGGTCTACGTCGACGGGGCCGCGCCCGGCATCGGCTCCAACGGCTCGCCCGACGGCTGGGCGGGCAGCGCGGGTTTCTCGCTGGCCCCCGGCCTCGCGGACCTCGACGGCCTGCCCGGCCTGGACCTGCGCTTCCGCAGCGGCACCGTCAGCGTCTACTCGCTGGACCTGGACCGCGCCCTGCCTACCGCCTGACGGCCACGAGGTAGGGCCCGACCGTCCGTGTCTCGAAGGGCGCGCCCGCGAAGGCCGAGGCGGGGAAGACGACGTCGACGACCCCGACGTTCGGCTCCAGCGGGAACCGGTCGACCAGCAGGGGCAGGTGCAGGCCGTCGGCGGCGACCCGCAGGACGAACGCCGTCGGCGGGCGGAAGGGGGAGGCGTCGAGCGCCGTCGCCAGCTCGGCGGGGGTCTGCGCCCGTGCCCACCGCCCGACGAGCTCGTGGCGCTCCTCGAAGTCTCCCGTCGGGTTCGCGTAGTGCGGGGTGATCGCCTGGAAGCCGCGGTAGGGGGCGAACGCCGTCATCTCCGGCACGGCGCTGAGCAGCACGGTCTCGTCCGCCGGGCGTCCGGTGAGAGCGGCGACCGCTGTGTCGAGCTCACCCGCCCAGCGTCCGGGCACGGTGTCGTCCCGCTCGCCCTCGGCGGTCACGCCCGTCGGGTCGTAGCTGGTCAGGGCCGCCTCGTCGGGACCGAGAGCCTGCAGGGACGCGATCGGGACCGCCGTCCCGAGCACCGCGACCAGCGCGAGGGCGGACCGGCCGGGCACGTGCCGGAGCAGCTCCGCGACGCCGAACACCCCGGCCGCCATGAGCGCGAGGTCGACCACCGGTTCCATCCGGAACGACAGCGTGGTGTGCCCGACGCCGAGCGCCACCGTGTTGGCCAGGTACCAGCACCAACAGACCACGACGACGACGGCGAGCGCCCGCGCCGTCGTCGAGCGGCGGAACACGACGACGATCCAGACCGTCCCGGCCAGGGCCAGCAGCCCGAGCGGGGTGAGCTGCAGCATGGGCAGCGGGAGCTGGGTGCTGCTGGTCGGGAGGTACCGGGTCGCCGCGCCGCCCGGGCGACC
>NZ_JACBXB010000093.1 GCF_013870575.1 Pseudonocardia pini | reverse complement strand
GCTCGCCGCGCGGGTGGGGATGAGCGAGCGACACTTCGCGCGCGAGTTCACCCGGCTCGTCGGCACGCCGCCCGGGGTGTACGTCGAGCGGGTGCGGGTCGAGGCCGCGCGCGGCCTGCTGGAGTCCGGCGGACTCACCGTCAGCGCGGTCGCGTCCCGGGCGGGCTTCGGCTCGGCCGAGACGATGCGCCGCGCCTTCCTGCGCCGCCTCGGGGTGGCGCCGGACCACTACCGCCGTCGGTTCAGCCCGGCGAACTAGCGTCCCGCACCCGAGTGTCCCGACCCGGTCCGCCGCGGGCAGGTCGGGCGATGTCCCCTACCCGAAGGAGTCCGCGATGCAGGTCGCGATCCCGCTCTTCCCCCGTCTCACCGCACTCGACGCGATCGGGCCGTACGAAGTCCTGCAACGCGTCCCGGAGTTCGACGTGGTGTTCGTCGGCGCCGAGCGCGGCGAGGTGCGCACGGAGAACGGCATGCTCGGCCTCACCGTCGACGCCACGTTCGCCGAGGTCGAGCGGCCCGACGTCGTGGTGGTGCCCGGCGGGGTCGGTAGCCGTGACCACCTGGAGGGAAGCTCGCTCGTCGACTGGGTCGCCGCGGTGCACCCGACCACCCGGATGACCACGTCGGTCTGCACGGGGTCGCTGATCCTCGCGGCCGCCGGGCTGCTCACCGGCCGCACCGCGACCACCCACTGGGGCGCCACCGAGATCCTCGCGAAGCTGGGCGCCGAACCGGTCCGGCAGCGGGTGGTCGCGCACCCGGAGCAGCGGATCATCACCGCCGCCGGGGTCGCGGCGGGCATCGACATGGGCATCCGGCTCGTCGCGCTGCTGGTGGACGAGGTCGCGGCGCAGGCCGCCCAGCTCGGGATCGAGTACGACCCGGAGCCGCCCTACGACGCGGGGCACCCGGACAAGGTCGGGCCGGAGGTCATGGCGCGGGTCAGGGAGTTCTCCGCCGTCCGGCGGTGAGCCCCGGGCTCGCACCGGCCAGCCCACACCCGCCCAACTCACACCCGTGCTGCGAGTCCGGCTCCTGCCGGGCCGCCGACCACCTGGAGCCACCGTGACCGCGCTGCCCCGACCCGTCTCACCCCCTGCTCGGCCGACCGTCCGCGCCACCCTCGCCGACCGCCGCTTCCTCCGGCACTTCGCGGAGATGGTCGTCGCGATGCTGCTGGGTATGGCCGCGCTGATGCCGCTCTGGAGCCTCGCGGGCCTGCCGCCGCCGGCCCCACACGTCGAGCTGCACAGCCTGCTCATGGCCACCGCGATGACGCTCCCGATGAGCGCCTGGATGCTCGTCCGGCGGCACTCGTGGCCCGCGGTGGGCGAGATGGCGCTGGCGATGTACCTGCCGTTCGTGGTGCTGTTGGTGCCGTTCTGGGCGGGCCTGCTCGGCGGGCACGGGGTGATGGTCGGCGGGCACGTCCTGATGGTGCCCGCGATGGTGGCGGCGATGCTCCACCGTCGCGAGGAGTACGTGGGCTGTCCCTAGGGTGCGGCGAGGATGTCCGTGCCGCGATGGTCCGGCTCCACCCCCTGCACGATCATCGCGATGCCGTCGGAGTTGCGGGTCCGCAGCGGCAGGATCTCCTGGTAGGCGGGCGACCGGTACCAGGCGCGGGCCTGCTCGAGGCCCGGGAAGCCGATCACCACGAGGGCTCCCGGGAACTCGCCCTCGAGCACCTCGGGCAGGTCCCCGTGGACCACGAAGTACCCGCGGTGCGGGGCGAGGGTGGCGTCGATCCGCTGCAGGTACTCCACGATCTCGGCGTTGGGGTCGACGCTGCGCAGGTGCGCCACGGCATAGGCGGTCATGGGCTGTCTCCTTCGTCCGGTCCGACGCCACGAGCCTCGCGCTGTCGCCGTCCGGGGTCGATGACGTCGGAGGTCATGGGGTGACCCCCGTCATGCCCCCTTGCTGAGTTCCGCTCCGCAACGCAGACTGAGTTGCGATAGAGGACTCAGATCGAGGAGGATCCGATGCGCGATGCGGTGATCGTGGAGGCCGTCCGGACGCCGGTCGGCAAGGGCAAGCCGGGCGGGGCCTACTCCGAGGTCCATCCGGTCGAGCTGCACGCCCACGCCATCCGGAGCGTGGTCGAGCGGGTGCCGGGGCTGCGCCCGCACGAGATCGACGACGTCGTGGGCGGCATCGTCGGCCAGGTCGGCGAACAGAGCAGCAACTCCACCCGGTTCGCCGCGATCGCAGCGGGACTGCCGGAGTCCGTCCCCGGCGTGACCGTGGACCGGCAGTGCGGCAGCAGCCAGCAGGCGCTGTCCTTCGCCGCGCACGGGGTGATCGCGGGCGAGTACGACATCGCGATCGCCTCCGGCGTCGAGTCGATGAGCCGCGTCCCGATCGGCAGCTCCGCGCTGGTCGACGGCGTGCGGCAGGACGTGCACGGGCCGTCCGTCGCCCGGATCTACCCCGGCGGGCTGATCCCCCAGGGCGTCAGCGCCGAGCTGATCGCGCGGAAGTGGGGCCTGTCCCGCACACAGCTGGACGAGTTCTCCGCGACGAGCCACCAGCGCGCCGCGGCGGCCTGGGACCAGGGCTTCTTCACCGGGCAGGTGGCCCCGCTCAAGGTCACGCACCGCGACGGCAGCGTCACCCAGCTGGACCGGGACGAGACGATCCGGCCGGGCAGCACCGTCGAGACGCTCGGCGGCCTGCGCCCCGCCTTCGCGGACCCGCGGTGGACCGACCGCTTCGGCGACATCGACTGGAGGGTCACCGCGGGCAACTCGTCGCCGATCAACGACGGTTCGGCCGCACTGCTGGTCACCACGAGCGAGATCGCCGCCCAGCGCGGCTGGCGCCCGCGCGCGCGCATCCACACCACCACGGTGACCGGGGACGACCCGGTCCTCATGCTCACCGGGATCATCCCGGCCACCGCGAAGGTCCTGGCCCGTGCAGGCCTGCAGATCTCGGACATCGACGCGTTCGAGGTCAACGAGGCGTTCGCCTCCGTCGTCCTCTCCTGGATCGCCGAGACCGGGGCCGACCCGGCGAAGGTCAACGTCGACGGCGGCGCCATCGCCATCGGCCACCCGCTCGGCGCGAGCGGCGCCCGGCTCGCCACCACGCTGCTCGGCGTGCTCGAGCGCACCGGCGGCCGGTTCGGCCTGCAGACCATGTGCGAGGCGGGCGGCACCGCCAACGCCACCATCATCGAGAGGCTCTGACGTGGACATCGCAGGCAGCACGGCCCTGGTCACCGGGGCGAACCGCGGGCTGGGGCGCGAGCTGGCCGTCCAGCTCGTCGAGCGCGGGGCGAAGCGGGTCTACGCGGCGGTCCGCGACCCCTCGACGGTCACGGACGACCGGGTGGTCCCGGTCGCCCTGGACGTCACCGATCCGGCGGTGGTCGCGGAGGCCGCCGAGGACCTGCACGACGTCGACCTGGTGATCAACAACGCCGGGCTGGCGGGTGCGGGCTCCCTGCTCACCGGGGATCTCGACGGGGCCCGCGCCGAGCTGGAGACCAACCTGTTCGGGCCGGTCCACGTCCTGCGGGCCTTCGCACCGGTCCTCGCCCGCAACGGCGGCGGCGCGGTCGTCGACGTCCTGTCGGTCCTCTCCTGGCTGGCGATGCCGCAGGCCGGCGCGTACGCGGCCTCGAAGGCCGCGGCCTGGTCGTTCACCAACACCGCGCGGGTCGAGCTCGCGGGCCAGGGCACGCAGGTGCTCGGCGTGCACGTCGGGTACATGGACACGGAGATGGCCTCCCGGATCGACGCACCCAAGCTCGCCCCCGCCGCAGTCGCCTCGCAGATCCTGGACGCGCTGGAGGCGGGCGAGGAGGAGCTGCTGGCGGACGCGGTGAGCCGCGCGGTGAAGGAGCGCCTCGCCGGGCCGCCGTCGGCCCTCGTCCCCTGACCCCACGAGCGGCACCCTCGTGCGGACCGACCGCACGAGGGTGCCGCTCGTTACCAGGCCTCGCCCAGGTCGGCGTGCTGCCGGACCCAGGTGTGCATGGTGACGCCCGCCGCCACGCCCGCGTTGATCGAGCGGGTGGAGCCGAACTGGGCGATCGAGACCAGCAGGTCGGCGGCCTCGCGCGCCTCGGGCGTCAGACCCGGACCCTCCTGGCCGAAGAGCAGCACGCACTCGCGCGGCAGCTCCGCCGTCTCCAGCGGCACCGAGCCCGCGGTGTTGTCCACGGCGACGACCGCGAGGCCGTGCTCGCGGGCGAACTCGGCCAGCCCGGCGACCGCCTCGTGGTGGTGCAGGGTCTGGTACCGGTCGGTGACCATCGCGCCGCGCCGGTTCCACCGCCGTCGGCCGACGACGTGCACGGCCGCCGCGGCGAACGCGTTGGCCGTGCGCACCACGGTCCCGATGTTGTGGTCGTGGCCGAAGTTCTCGATCGCCACGTGGAAGGGGTGCGCGCGGGTCGCGAGGTCGGCGACCACGGCCTCCCGACGCCAGTATCGGTAGTGGTCCACGACGTTGCGTCGGTCGCCGTGTGCCAGCAGCTCGGGGTCGTAGCGGGGATCGGCGGGCCAGGGCCCCGTCCAGGGTCCGACGCCGACCTGCCCGGGCACCGCCCACTCCGTCGCCCCGGCCGCATCGTCACTCACGGGTCCATGATTGCCCGGGCCCGCCGCCCGTCGCGCACCCGGTCATGATCGCCGAAAGGTGCGCTCACTGCTGTCCCCACCGCGCTGAGCGCACGCAACCGGTGATCATGGCGCGCTGAGAGCACGAAACGTGCGATCTTGGTCGGCTCTCCGTCCGGACAGACGCCGTACTGGGTGATCGTGCGTTCCGCGAGTCCCCCACTCTCGACGCGCGAGTCGGACACTGCGGCCGCGCCTGTCGGACGCGTCAGGGGAGGAAGGCTGCTGCGTGCTCTCGGACCCAGTCCCCGTAGCCGGTCGCGGGCGAGCCGGTGACCTGCTCGACCGTCGGCTGCACCTCCGCGTGCCAGTCCACCGAGCCCTGCAGGATCGTGTCGACGTACCACTCGGCGCCGTCGCCCATGCCCGGGCGCAGGGCCTCCACCGCCTCGTCCCGGGTGACCTGGACGAACTCCACCGGCCTGCCCGTCGCCGCGGCGATGTGCGCCACGAGGTCCACGCGGGTGAGCACCTCCGGGCCGGTGAGCGAGTACGACCGGCCCTCGTGGCCCAGCGTCGTGAGCGCCACCGCCGCGACCCGCGCGATGTCCGCCATCGCGATCGGGGTGCTGCGCCCCTCCGGGTACGGCTCCCGCACCGCGCCCGTCGCGACGATCTGCGGCGCCCAGTCCAGCGTGTTCTCCATGAAGTCGCCCGGGCTCAGGTGCGTCCAGGCCAGGCCGCTCGCCTCCACCGCCTTCGCGACCGAGCCCCACCAGCTCTCGTGCTCGCCGGACAGGTCCACGACCCGCTGCACCCCGGCCTGCCGGGCGAGCCGCAGGACCTCCTCGACCGTGTCCGGGGTCGGCGCGAGGTACATCGCCTCGACACCCTCGAACGCCGCGGGCAGCGTCTTCGGCTTGCGCAGGTACCCGACGGCGACCTCCACACCCGCGGGCAGCGCCGCCTTGGCCGGGTTCGTGGTGAGCGCTCGGACCGCCCCCGCCCCGCGCGCCAGCAGCTGGTCGACGACCTTGCGGCCGATGTTCCCCGTCGCGCCCGTCACCAGGATGGCCATGGGTCCCCCTCTCAGTACGGTGTACGAAGAACGATAACAGTACGCCGTACGGAGTCTCAACCGGAACGGCCCCGAACGCACGAACGGCACTCTCGCTCAGAAGGAATGAGCGAGAGTGCCGTTCGGGCGGGGTGCGGTTACTGCTGCGGGGTGGCCGCGGCCGAGTGGCCTTCCTCGCGCTCACGGATCGGGGGCAGCGCCAGCCGCACCGGGGCGTGCGCACGGTGCGCACCCGCCGCCGCGGCGTGGTACTCCTCCAGCTGGGCGAGGAAGTCCGGGTCGGCGTAGATCCGGCCGTCGATCATGACGCCCTCGCGCCCGCTCAGCACCGCCTCGACGTCCTCGCCGGTCAGCGTCTTGTGCGTCTCCAGCGCGTGCGCGATGGCGAGCACCGACGAGCGGTTCTCCTTGAGGATGTCCTCGGCCCGGTCCAGCAGCGTGCCGAGGTGGTCCTCGATCCGGTCGGCGAGCGCTCGGCGGGCGACCTCCTCGGGCTTGCCGTCCTTGCCCTCCTTCCCGCGGCCGCCGCCGGGGGAGCCGACCTCCAGCCGTCGGGACGACGAGTACGAGGAGACCGTGGACCCCATGCCCCAGAAGCCCTCCATGAACGAGGCGACGGTGGTCGCCGACTCCAGGTCGCCGGACACGCCGGACGAGCTGTCGCCGTCGAAGAACATCCGCTCGCCCGCGAGCGAGGCCAGCGAGACGAGGATGTCCGCCTCGTACTCCGAGCGCCACCGGGTGAACTGGTCCTCCGGCGGGATGCTCGCGACCATGCCGAGGTAGTCGCTGCCCTTCTCGATCGTCGCGAGGTCGATCTCCATGTGCTCGCGCACCCGGTAGGCGACGACGGCGTGGCAGCCCTCGTGCACGGCGACGGCGTGCCGCTCGCGCTCGATGTACTCGACGTCCTCGGGTGGGCCGAGCTCCTTGAGCTGCTTGGCCTTGATCAGGTCCTTGTAGGTGATGACCTCGCGGCCGTCCCGGATCGCGGTGATCAGGGCCTCGTTCACCAGGTCCTTGATCGTGGCACCCGTGGCGTACGGGGTGATCGTGGCGAGCTTCTCGAGGTTCTCGTCCGTGATCTCGTGGGGCACCTTGTCCAGGTAGCCCTTGTAGGTCATGATCCGGCCGGCCTTCGAGGGGTAGCCGACCCGGTAGATCCGGTCGATGCGGCCCGGCCGCAGGAGTGCCTCGTCGAGCGACTCCGGCATGTTCGTGGCCATCATGACCAGGATCCGGTACTTGGGCGGCGGCTTCGGCCGCATGCCCAGCGCCCGGCGACCCCAGCGGTTGAGCAGCCCGCGGGGCTTCTTCAGCCCGGACAGCTCGGTGAGCAGCGCCTGCAGCGTGCCGCCGCCCCCGCCGCCGCCCTGCATCCCGCCCATCATGAAGCGGCTGGACGTCTCCTGCGGCGGCGGCTCGGACGACATCGAGTTGCGGAAGAGCATCGACTGCGTGTCCCGCGAGAGGTACGAGAAGCCGTGGCAGCCCGAGCCGTGGAACGGTGGCGGGGTGAACCCGCGCGGCGCGCCGCCGGGGCCGGTCCCCGCGAGCGTGCCGCGGTTGCCCAGCGCGTCCGCCTCGTCGAAGAAGACGATCACGCCGCCGTACCGGAGCGAGAGCTTGCGCAGCTTCCGGAACAGTGACTTGACCTTCAGGATCCCGACGCCCATGAACATGTTGATGAAGGCGCCCGGGTCCACGAACACGTACGGCTTGCCGGTCTCACCCGCGACGGCCTCGGCCATCAGCGTCTTGCCGGTGCCGGGCGGGCCCCAGAGCAGGAGGCCACCGGGGACGTAGCCGCCCTTGGCCTCGATCTCCTCCGGCTTCTCCAGGAACATGATGTTCTCGCGGATCCGCTGGACCACGTGGTCCTGGCCCCAGACGTCGGTGAACCGGGTCTTGATGTCGTCCGGGTAGTAGGTGTCCACGCCGCCGCGCGACAGCAGCCAGAACAGGCCGATGAACTGGAACGCGATGAAGAAGAACGCGAAGGCCAACTGGAAGATGAACGGCAGCGCCTGGAAGATCAGCGCGGGCGCCTGGAAGATCGCCAGGAACGGCGACGTGCCGAGCGCGGCGCCGGCGACCAGCGCCACCAGCACGATGAACGCGGCCCACTTGAGCGCACGCGCGACCCGGAAGCGGGTCCAGTCCGACCAGCGGCGCTTGAGCATCCGGTCGGTGCCGCCGAAGACCTTCTGCGTCCAGAAGACGTGGTAGCCCGACCACTTCTCCGAGACGAAGAAGTGGATCTGGCGCAGCAGCTCGACGCCGGCGAGCCAGAGCAGCCACTGCGAGTCGACGAGCTCGATGCGCAGCGCGTCCGGGAACGTCATCAGCGGGTTGTCCGCCACCTGCGACCAGACGATCACGAAGAACGCGACGACCAGCAGCAGCAGGATCTTGCCGCGGTCCCACAGCGACATCTTCTTGCGCTTGGGCTCCACCTTCGGCGGTGGCGGCTCGTGGACCTGCGGACCCTCGGGCACCGGGGCGCCCGCCGCGGCGCCCGCAGTGTCGTCGATGATGGTCATGGGCCCTCCCGAACCGTGAACGAGGAGACGACGTCGTCGATCTCCGACTGCCGCTTCTCGAAGCAGTCCACCGAGCAGCGTGCGAGCGCGAGGTAGAGCTTGCTCGCGTCGTCGTTGAGATAGCCGGTCTGGTCGAAGATCTGCGGCTCACCGTTGTTCACCCGGTACGAGAACACCGAGTGCACGCCGCGGATCCCGTCCCCCGGGGTGAGCACCTCGTCGCCCAGGAGCGTGAAGCCGGTGAGGCCCGAGGCGCTGCCGCCGAGCTGCATCGACTGCCGGGCCGACTCCGAGACCGGGTAGATGAAGTCCCGCACGGTGTCGAGCGAGACCTGCCCGCGCGACTCCTCCGGGATCGGCTGGACGGTCACCAGGATGGCCGGTGACTCGGCGGACTCGCCGATGATGTGGTTGAGCGACGGCTGCGCGTCCGAGTCGTACGCCTCGATCCACACCCCCTCGGAGGAGTCCTCCGCGGGCTGGACGCCGAGCTGGGTCGCCAGCTGTCCGGGGTCGACCTGCTTCCACGAGTTCGGCACCTTGAGATAGGTGCGGTCCCCGGAGTTGGTGACGTAGGTCCACGAGGGCGCGCCGCACCCCGCGACCAGCGCCAGTGCGAGTGCCGCCACCACCATCGGCCAGCGGAGTACGGGTCGGCGCCGGACCCGGCGCCCCGTACGTCCTGCCATGAGTCCTCCCCGCCGTGACTGTTCCGTGACCTTCGAGTATGCGGCACGAAACGTCCTCGACACTGCACCGTTCAGGTTGCGAAGAGGTTTCCCCCTCCCGAGAACGGGTTTCCCCTTGCCGAAGTGTGACCCTCCCACCACGGTGAGGCCAGCCCCGCCCGGGGGTGACCCCCGTCGCGTCCGCGGAGATCGTCTCGGCGTGGCGTGCGCCGTGCGGGGCGGGCCGGTCTGCGAGCGGCAGCGGCGTGCGACCGTTCGGCCCCGTTGCGTGGCGAACCTGAAGGGGTTGCTCGGCGTTCGGAGCAATCTGTGCGGCGTTCGGCCTTATTTCGGGCCCGGAACCGACCGTCGAACCCGTCACGGGCGCCGTCCCCCGGGCGCCGCCTTAAGCTTCCATATCCGGCCCATGGGCCTTCCATACCGTCCCTGGCCGTGGACAGGACGACGGAGAGGGCGACCCAGACGGGGGCCCGTGCGGCATGGGTGGCGGCGCTGCTCGTGGTGCTCGCGGGCCCGGCCGTGGTCCACCTGCTGACCTCCCCGCCCGTGGGCATGTGGAAGCAGCTCTCCTCCGTCACCGGTCTCGTCGCCCTCTCGGCGCTCGTCTGCACCGCGTCCCTCCCCTCGCGGCTGCGCGGGCTCACCCGGGCCTTCGGCATCGAGACCGTCGTCGGTCTGCACCGCCAGCTCGGCATCCTCAGCGCGGTCCTGATCGCGCTGCACCTCGCGGCCGTCGTGGCCGCCAACCCCGCGCAGGTCGCGCTGCTCATCGTGCCGTCGGCCCCCGCACGGGCCCAGGCCGCCGTCGGCGCGTCCGTGGCGCTGGCGCTGCTCGTCGTGCTCGCGCTGGAGCGCCGCCGGATCTCCGCGCGCTACGAGGTCTGGCGCTGGCTGCACCTCTTCCTGGCCGTGCTCGTGCTCGGCGGCTCCGCCCTGCACGTGCTGTGGCTCAAGCAGATGGTGACCGACGCCGTCATGGGCCCGGTCCTCGCCGGGCTAGGCCTGCTCGTCGTCGCCGTGTTCGTGATGCGCTGGTGGGGCCGATCGGTGCTCGACCGCGGTGGCGAGTTCGAGATCCAGCAGGTGCGGGCCGAGAACCCCACGGTGACGACGATGGTGCTGACCCCCCGCGACCGGAACGAGGGCCTGCGGTTCTCGCCCGGCCAGTTCGCCTGGGTGCGGCTGCAGCGCTCGGCGGTGGAGGAGCACCCGTTCACCATCGCCAGCAGTGCGCACGACCCCCTGCACACCGAGTTCACCATCCGCGGGACCGGCGACTTCGCCTCCTCCGTGCGCGACCTGCGGCCCGGCGAGTCGGTGTGGGTCGACGGCCCGTACGGCTCGTTCACCTGCGACGCCGTGCCCACCGAGGGCCTGGTCCTGATCGCGGCGGGCGTGGGCATCACCCCGATGATGAGCATGCTGCGCACCGCCGCGGACCGGGGCGACCAGCGGCCCCACCGCCTGGTCTACGTCGCCAGGGACACCGGCGACCTGCTGTTCCGCGACGAGCTCGCGATGCTGCGCGGCTACCTCGACCTCGAGGTCACCGAGGTCCTCCGAAGGCCGTCGGCGACCTGGACCGGGGCGACCGGCGAGATCGACGTCGGCCTGCTGACCACGGTGCTGGCGACCGTCGACGTCGCCCAGCGCCTCGACTACTTCCTCTGCGGCCCGCCGTCGATGGTCGACGACGTGCTCGGCGCCCTCACCTCGATGGGCGTCCCCGACGACCGGATCCACACCGAACAGTTCGACATGGCTTGACCCATCGATCAGCGCTGATCACGCACGAACCGGTCCGCTCCCCCACGTGACCGGCAGGCACCCGCTCCCCACGGGCCGCTCCCCGAAAGGTCCACCGATGTTGCACCGCATCCCGCGCTCCGTGCGCTGGGCACTGCTCGTCGCCGTCCTCGGCGCCATCACGGTCTCCGTGCTGCAGTCCTGGACCTCGGGTGCCCCCGGCACCGGAGGGTGGCAGCAGACCCAGTGGGGTCCCCTCGGACCCGCCGACCGCGACCTGCTGATCAAGGTCCGCCAGGCCGGTCTCTGGGAGGCGCCCACCGGACAGCAGATGTCCCAGCAGGCGAGCAACCAGCAGGTCCGGGAGACCGGCCAGCACCTCGCCGAGCAGCACGCCGTGCTCGACCAGATCGACCGGGACGTCGCCGACAAGCTCGGGGTCCAGCTGCCGAGCCGCCCGACGGACCAGCAGATCGCCTGGATGAACCAGATCACCAACACCACCGGTACGGACTACGACCGGGTCGCGGTGCAGATCGTGCGCGAGGCCCACGGGAACGTGCTGCCGGTGATCGCCGAGGTCCGGGTGAGCACCCGCAACGAGCAGGTGCGCCAGTTCGCCGACACCGCGTTCCAGTACGTGACCGGGCACATCGCGATGCTCGAGGCGACCGGTCTGGTGGACTACTCCGCGCTG
Organism: Pseudonocardia pini; assembly: GCF_013870575.1. GTDB lineage: Bacteria > Actinomycetota > Actinomycetes > Mycobacteriales > Pseudonocardiaceae > Pseudonocardia > Pseudonocardia pini. Next base: position 169 of record NZ_JACBXB010000093.1, on the reverse strand, counting down.
CCCGCCCCGCCCTCGCCCGGGCTGTTCAGCGGGGCGACCACCCCCGCCGACATGATCGTCCCCGCGATCGTGTTCCTGGCCTGCGTCGGTGCCGCGATCGGCCTGATCGTGACGCTGCGGCGCGGCAGGAGGAAGCCGTCCGGCCCCGTGGCCCCCGCGACGGGCAGCC
>NZ_JACBXB010000937.1 GCF_013870575.1 Pseudonocardia pini | reverse complement strand
CGAGATGGCCAACGGCGAGGTGATCACGGGGATGCCGCGCTCGGGCGCGATCCCGCCCGCCCGCTTGGCCAGGCCCGCCAGGAACGGGACCTTGGCCAGGGCGTTGAGCCCGCGGACCGCGCCCGCGGGCAGCCTGCCCACCACCCGCATCCAGCGGGGCAGCGCGCCCATCGAGTAGTGGCTCGCCGGGCGGAGCCTGTTCTTGTAGCGGTTGGCCAGGAACTCGGTCTTGTAGGCGGCCATGTCCACGCCGACCGGGCAGTCCGTCTTGCACCCCTTGCAGGACAGGCAGAGGTCGAGGGCCTCGGCGACCTCGTCGGACCGCCAGCCGCCGGTGATCACCTCGCCGTTGGCCATCTCGAACAGCAGGCGGGCGCGGCCGCGGGTGGAGTGCCGTTCGTCGCCCGTGGCGCGGTAGCTGGGACACATCACGCCGCCGTGGCTGGTCACGCACTTGCCCACCCCCAGGCAGCGGCGGGTGGCGCGGGTGAACGAGCCGCGGTCGTGGGTGAAGGCGAGCTGCGGGTCGTCGGTCGCGAACGGCCCGGTGGGCATGCCGACGAAGATCCGCAGGTCGGAGTCCATCCGCGCGGAGCGGACGATGCAGCCGGGGTTCATCCGGTCGTCCGGGTCGAAGACGCCCTTGAACTCCTCGAACGCGGCGATGATCTCCGGCGGGTACATCCGCGGCAGCAGCTCGGACCGCGCGCGGCCGTCCCCGTGCTCGCCGGACAGCGACCCGCCGTGCGCGACGACGGCGTCGGCCGCGTCCTCCATGAACGCCCGGAAGTTCGCGATGCCGGGCTCCGAGAGCAGGTCGAAGTCGATCCGGACGTGCAGGCAGCCGTCGCCGAAGTGGCCGTAGTAGACGCCCTTGCGGCCATGTCGCTCCAGCACCTGGTCGAACTGCCGCAGGTAGGAGCCGAACCGCTCCGGCGGCACCGCCGCGTCCTCCCAGCCGGGCCAGGCCTCTCCCCCGTCCGGCGAGCGCGTGAGGATGCCCGCGCCGTCCTCGCGGATGCGCCAGAGGGCCTTCATGCGCCTCGGGTCGTCCTCGACCACGGCCTCGGTCAGCCCGTACGGGCGCATGGCCGCCACCACCGCCTCGGCCTTGGCCCGGGCCTCGGCCTTGTCCGCGCCGCCGGTCTCGACGTAGAGCCAGCCGCCGCCGGGCGGCAGGGCCCGCGACATCGTCTCGACCGGGTTCTGCGCGCGCAGGGCCGCGATGAGGCCCGCGTCCATGCCCTCGATGGTCAGCGGGGAGTGCTCGCGGACGACCATGACGTTGTCCGCGGCCACGTACGCGTCGGGGAACCCCAGGACGGCCAGCGCCCGGGCGGGCGGCGAGTCGACCAGCCGCATGGTGGCCGCGGTGATCACGCCGAGCGTGCCCTCGGACCCGACGACGGCCTTGGCCAGGTCGTGCGGGAGCTGGTCGAGGTTGTAGCCGGAGACCCGGCGGGTGAGGTCGGGGAAGCTCGCCGCGATTCGCTCGCCGTGGCGCTCGTGCAGGGCCGCCAGCCGCCGCGGGATCTCCCCCGCCGGGGCGCGGGTGTCGAGGCGCTCGCCGCGGTAGGTGAGCAGCTCGAGGTGCTCGGTGTTGTCCACGGTCTTGCCCCAGGCCACCGAGTGCGAGCCGCAGGCGTTGTTGCCGACCATCCCGCCGATCGTGCAGCGGTTGTGGGTGCTCGGGTCCGGCCCGAACGTGAGGCCGTGCGGCGCGGCGGCGTCCCGGAGCTGGTCGCAGATCACGCCGGGCTCCACGCGCGCGGTCCGCGCCTCCGGGTCCAGCTCCAGGATCCGGTTCATGTGCCGGGTGAAGTCGAGGACGACCGCGGTGTTGACGGCCTGGCCCGCGATCGAGGTGCCCGCGCCGCGGGGCAGCACCGGGAC
>NZ_JACBXB010000936.1 GCF_013870575.1 Pseudonocardia pini | reverse complement strand
ACGACACGGACATCGACCTCACCGCCGCGGAGGTCCGCAGCGGCGCCGCGACCCGGGTCGGCCCGGGGCAGGCGCACTGGGACGACGGGCTCCGCGTGGTCGATCCCTCGACGGCCGCGGCGGACGACGAGCAGCTCGAGCTCCTCGACGACCTCGAAGAGGGCTGGGCCGACCTGGACGAGGAGGCGGAGCTGGCGGAGCCGACCATGGGCAGGGAGGCCGACCTCGTCGAGCCCGTCGAGGATCCCGCGCCCCGGAACGGATCCGACCCCTCCAGCGTCAACGGTTCCGGGGTCAACGGCTCGCACGCCCCCAGCGGCGCCCCCGGCGAGGGTGGGCGGTGACCCCCGCGGCGATACCCCTGGGGGGCGCGGCGGTGCTGCTCGTGGTCGTCGCGGCCCTGGTCCGGGGCCTCCGCCGCCGCCCCGCCCCCTCCCGTCGTCGCCCCGCCGCCGCCCGCCGAGATGAACCTCAGCGACCTTTCGACCATGATCGAAAGTCGCTGAGGTTCATCTCGACGGGCGGGCGGCGGTCGCGGGTGGGCTCGCTGCTGCTCGTCCTCGCCGTCGTGCTCGGGTCCTCCCTGATCGGCTCGCCCGCCGTCGCGCAGCCCTTCGACTGCAAGGAGGCGCCGGAGCCGGACCGGCCCGGCACCGGGCTCGTCGGGTCGATAGACCCGCCCCGGCCCGACGGCGGCGAGCCCGGCAGCGTGTACCGCGAGGTCGGGTACGCCGGGATGACCTGGCACAACTACGACCTCGGCTGCGGCGGCGGGGTGCTCAACCCGGCCACGACGACCGACACCTGGCTGGGCAACCAGACCTTCAACGTGGCCAAGTTCGCCGTCGGCGGGGTGAACTGGGCGCACTACCTGATCGCCGACGGCGGCGCGCTGCTCGACCCGCTGGACAACGTCATCACCTCGGCCACCCAGGCCATGTACCAGTCGGTGTTCCTACCGTGGGTGGGCGTCGCGCTGGTCATCCTGGCCGTGTTGCTGCTGGTCCTGGCCATGCGCGGCGACCTGGCGAGACAGACGCAACGCGGCGCCCTGGCCGTCGGGGCGCTGATCCTCGCGTCCGCGGCCTACCTCGCGCCGGTCAACTGGGCCCGCGCGGCGGACACCCTGCTGCTCGACGGCGTCACCCAGATGCAGGAGGGCTTCCTCCAGCAGGTGGGCCTCGGCGACCGGGACACCCTCCCGACGGTCCTGGTCGACCAGGTCGTCTACCAGAACTGGCTGCGCGGCAACTTCGGCTCGCCGGACGTCCCGCAGGCCACCGACCAGGGCCGACCGCTGCTGCGGGCGTCGACCTTCACGATCGACGAGGTCGCCACCGGGCAGGACACCCCGCAGCTCGCGGAGCAGAAGAAGACCGACTACGAGGCCATCGCCGGCCAGCTCGGCGACCGGTACAGCTACTTCCAGGGCGAGTCCGGCAGCCGGGTCGGGGTCGGGGTGCTCGCCGTGGTGCAGGCCGTGTGCATCGCGCTCTTCCAGCTGCTGTCGAAGGTGCTGGTGCTGGTCGCGATGCTGCTGCTGCGGCTGATGGTGATGGCCGCGCCGGTGATCGCGGTCGTGGCGGTCCTGAAGACGGACGTGCTGCCCGCGATGCTGCGTGTGGCGGGCGCCGCGATCGTGAACACGGTGATCGTCGGTGCGCTGGCCGGGCTGCACGCGTTGCTGGTCGTGTCGCTGTTCCGGCCGGGCTCGGGCATCGACCTGTGGCTCGCGCTGCTGGTCACCGGGGTGGTCACGGTCGTGCTGTGGGCGGTCGCGCGGCCCTTCCGCAGGCTGGCGTCGATGGTCTCGTTGACCCGCGACCAGTTCGGCGGGATCGTGCCGGGCGTCGGCGGTGGGCCGATGTCGCGGGTCTGGCAGCGGGTGCGCGGC
>NZ_JACBXB010000935.1 GCF_013870575.1 Pseudonocardia pini | reverse complement strand
CAGGCGTTGCGCTCCACAGGTTTCGGTCGCGCTCGGCAGCGAGCATCAGCTCCGGGTCCGCGGCCCGCAGCTGATGCTCGGGTACGTCGACCCCTCGCTGGACGAGCAGGCCTTCGACGAGCACGGCTACTTCCGCTCCGGCGACCTCGGGACCGTGAGCCCCACCGGCACGGTGACCGTCACCGGGCGGATCAAGGACGTCATCATCCGCAAGATGGAGAACATCTCCGCCCGCGAGGTGGAGGAGCTGCTCGCCGACCACCCCGGGCTGGCGGACGTCGCGGTGATCGGCCTCCCGGACGAGGACACCGGCGAACGGGCCTGCGCGGTCGTGGTCGCCACCGACCCCGCCGCCCCGCCCACCCTGGCCTCGCTGACCGAGCACCTCGGGGCGCACGGGCTGTCCACGCGCAAGTTCCCGGAGCAGCTGGAGGTCGTGGCCGAGCTGCCGCGCAACGCGATGGGCAAGGTCGTCAAGCGGGACCTGCAGGCCCGGTTCGCGCCGCCGCCCGCCGCCGTCGTCCGGGAGCCGCTCGGCGGCCTGGGCACCGTCGAGTACACCGTGGACGGCCACGTCGCCACGCTCACGCTGAACCGGCCGGACCGGCTCAACAGCTTCGACCGCACCATGACCGAGGAGGTCGCCCGGATCTGGCGGCACGTCCGAGACGACGACGACGTGCACGTCGCGGTCCTGCGGGCCGCCGGGGACCGGGCCTTCTGCACCGGCCTCGACGTACGCGAGGGACCCTGGTGGAGCGACCAGAACGTGTGGAACCAGGAGGACCCGGGCGCGGCGCTGAGCCCGCGCGCCCACGGCGTGTGGAAGCCGGTGATCGCGGCGGTGCACGGCATGGCCGCGGGGGGCGGGATGTACTTCCTCAACGAGTCGGACATCGTGATCTGCTCCGAGGACGCCACCTTCTTCGACCCGCACGCCAACGGGGGCATGGTGTCCGCGCTGGAACCGATGGGCATGCTCCGGCGCGGGGTGCCGCTCGGGGACGTCCTGCGCTGGGCACTGGCGGGCAACGAGGAGCGGCTCACCGCCGCGACCGCGCTGCGGCTGGGCCTGGTCACCGAGGTCGTGCCACGCGAGCAGCTGTGGCCCACGGCCCGGCGGCTCGCCGACGAGATCGCGAGCAGGCGCCCGCAGGCGATCCAGGGCACCGTGCGGGCGATCTGGGAGTCACTGGACCAGCCGCCGTCGCTCGCCGCGCGCCACGGGCTGGCCTATGCCCAGATCGGCAACCTCGGCCGGGAGCGACTGACCCCGCGGGGCGGCGCCGAGAAGCGGTTCCGGTGAGCCTGCCGCTGGCGGGGACCACGGTCGTCAGCCTGGAGCAGGCCGTCGCCGCGCCCTTCGCCACCCGCCAGCTCGCCGACCTCGGCGCCCGGGTGATCAAGGTCGAGCGGCCCGGCGCGGGCGACTTCGCCCGTGGCTACGACGAGGCGGTGCACGGCACGTCGAGCTACTTCGTGTGGCTCAACCGGTCCAAGGAGTCCCTGACGCTGGACCTCAAGGACCCGGCCGGGCGCGCGGTGCTCGACGAGCTCCTCGCCGCGGCCGACGTGTTCGTGCAGAACCTCGCCCCCGGGGCCACGGCCCGGATGGGGCTCGGGGCGGCGGAGCTCGCGGCCCGCCACCCCCGGCTCGTGGTCTGCGACATCTCCGGGTTCGGCGCGGACGGCCCCTGGGCGGACCGGAAGGCCTACGACCTGCTGGTCCAGGCGGAGGCAGGGCTGATGGCCGTGACCGGGACCCCGGCCGACCAGGTGCGGGTGGGGATCTCGGTCGCCGACGTCGCGGCGGGGATGTACGCCTACTCCGGCATCCTCACCGCCCTGCTCACCCGCGCCACGAGCGCCCGCGCGCCCGCGGTGTCGGTCTCGCT
>NZ_JACBXB010000934.1 GCF_013870575.1 Pseudonocardia pini | reverse complement strand
ACATGGTGGCCGAGCTCAACCCGGTGCTGGTCAACGACGTCAGTGGCGGCCTCGCCGACCCGGCGATGGCCCGGGTGGTGGCCGAGGCCCGGGTGCCCTGGGTGCTCAACCACTCGCGGGGGACCAGCCGGGACATGTACTCGGCTGCGGTGTACACCGACGTCGTCCGCGAGGTCGCCGCGGAGCTGGTCATGCGGGTCGACGATGCCGTCGAGGCGGGGGTGGACCCGGCTCGGTTGATCCTCGATCCCGGGCTGGGCTTCGCGAAGCACGGCGAGCACAACTGGACGTTGCTCGCCCGGCTCGACGAGCTGGTCGGGCTCGGCTTCCCCGTCCTCGTCGGATCCTCGCGCAAGCGGTTCCTGGCCGGCGTGCTCGCCGCGGACCGGCCCGAGGGGCCTGCCCGGTTCCGGGACGCCGCCACCGTCGCGACGACCGTCCTCGCGGCCCAGGCCGGGGCGTGGGGGGTGCGGGTCCACGACGTGGCCGCGTCGGCCGACGCGGTCCGCGTGGTGCGCGCCGCGGAGTCCGCGGCCTGACCCTCAGCGGGTCAGGAAGGTCCGCGCCGCACCGGCGGTCACGACACTGCCGGTGACCAGCACGGCGGCGCGGTGGCCGGAGTCGCCGGCCAGCCGGACCGCGGTGTCGATCGCGTCGTCCAGGCGGGGCTCGACCACGATCCGGCCCGCCCCGAGGACGGCGCCTGCGGTCTCGGCGAGCTCGGTGGCGGGGAGCGCGCGGGGTGACTCGTTCTGCGAGACGACCACGGTGGCGGCCACCGGGTCGATCGCGCGGACGATCCCCTCGACGTCCTTGCCCCGCAGGACCGCGAGCACGACCACCACGCGCTCCACGGCGAGAGCCTCGCCCAGCCCCCGAACCGTGGCGGCCATCCCCGCCGGGTTGTGCGAGGCGTCGACGAGGACCGGTGGCGTGTCCCGCAGCCGCTCCAGCCGTCCCGGGGCCCGGACCGCCGCCAGGCCTCGACGGGCCTGCTCGGCGGTCAGCTCGACGCCCTCGGCACGCAGGAACGCGTCGACGGCCGTGACGGCGACGCGGGCGTTCTCGGCCTGGTAGCGGCCGAGCAGGGGAAGGAACAGGTCGGGGAGGTCCCGACCGGGCGCGGCGAGCCGCAGCACCTGTCCGCCCGGCCGCGCCGTGGGCACCGTGCGGTGGTGGAGGACCTCCTGGACCTGGGCACCGACCTCGCGCGCGCGGCCGACGAGGACGCGTTCGGCCGCCGCGGGTTGCCTCGCGAGGACCGCTGTCGCCCCCGGCTTGACGATGCCCGCCTTCTCCCGCGCGATCGTGGCGACGTCCGGGCCGAGGTACTCGGTGTGGTCCAACGAGATCGGCGTGACGACGGCGACGCGGCCGTCGACGACGTTCGTCGCGTCCCAGCTCCCGCCCATGCCGACCTCGACCACGACCGCGTCGAGCCCGGCCCGGGCGAAGGCGACGAAGGCCATCGCCGTCATCACCTCGAAGAAGGACAGCGGGATCGGGAGCTCGTGGTCGAGGGCCTCGACCTCCGGCAGCACGGCCTCGTACACGGCGACGAACTCCGCCTCGGAGATCGGGGCGCCGTCGAGGACGACGCGCTCCCGCACCGACTCCAGGTGCGGGCTCGTGTACCGGCCGGTGCGCCTGCCGGTGGCGCGCAGCAGCTCGTCGACCATCCGGGCGGTGCTGGTCTTGCCGTTGGTGCCGGTGATGTGGACGGCGGGCACCGCGTGCTGAGGGTTCCCGAGCCGAGCCGTCAGGGCGGCGATGCGGTCGAGGCTCGGGTCCAGCCTGCTCTCCGGCCAGCGTCCGACGAGGGCCTTCTCGATCTCGGCCAGCCGGTCGGTGGGGCGGCTCATGCCATGCTCCTCGTCGGGAGGGCGCGGGGGCGCTGTCG
>NZ_JACBXB010000933.1 GCF_013870575.1 Pseudonocardia pini | reverse complement strand
CGATGTCCGGTGGGCCGGGGCAGCCGACCGTGCTCATCGACGCCGCGCACAACCCGCACGGCGCTCGTGCGCTGGCCGCCGCCCTGATGTCGGAGTTCCGGTTCGCCCGGCTCGTCGGCGTGATCGGCGTGATGCGGGACAAGGACGCCAAGGGGCTGCTCGAGGCGTTGGAGCCCGCGCTGCACGAGGTCGTGGTCACCCGGAACTCGTCGCCGCGCGGGATGGACCCGGACGAGCTGGGCGAGATCGCCGTCGGGGTGTTCGGGCGGGACCGGGTCAGCGTGGAGCCGCAGCTCGAGGCGGCGATCGGGCAGGCCGTGGAGCTGGCCGAGGAGGGCGGGGACTCGGGGGTCGGGGTGATCGTCACCGGGTCGGTGGTGACCGCGGGGGAGACCCGGACGATCTTCGGGAAGGAACCCTCGTGAACGAGGTCAGGCCGCCTGCCACGGACCCGATGAAGGGGCTGCGCGGCATCTTCGCCGGGGTGTTGGTGCTCGAGGCGATCGTGGTGCTGTTGGCGCTGCTGGTCGTCAGCCGCTTCGCCGGTGCGGCCGCGACCCCGCTCGCGATCACGCTGGTGTCCGTCCTCGGAGTGCTCATGATCCTGGCCTCCGGGGTGCAGCGGCGGCCGTGGGGGCTCCCGGTGGCGCTCGGCCTGCAGGTCGCGCTGGCGGCCTGCGGCTTCCTGCACTTCTCGCTGTGGATCGTGTTCGCGCTGTTCGCGCTGGTCTGGGGCACGCTGCTGTGGATGCGGCAGGACGTCGCGAAGAGGATGGCGCGCGGGGAGCTGCCCTCCCAGCAGGGCTGAGCAGGACGTTCCCGGTCCGTCGGGCGCCTCGTGCTGGTGCGCGGCCCCTGGATCCGCCACGGTGGACCGATGAGCGATCCCCGACCTCCCGTGTGGCGCCGCCGCGCGGTGGTGCTGCCGGTGCTCGGGCTGGTCGCGGTCCTGGTGGCCGCCGGGCTGTTCTGGTTCCAACCGTGGAAGCTGGTCGTCGACGCCACGGTGGCGGAGCCCCTCCCGACGGCCGCCGCGGCTCCCGCGGCTCCGCTCCCGCAGACCGTCGCACGGGGCACGCTGGTCAGCCACGAGCACGAGACCAGCGGGTCGGTGGAGCTGCTGCGGCTGCCCGACGGGTCGCTCGTCCTGCGGGTGGCGGACCTCGCGACCAGCAACGGGCCGAAGCTCAAGGTCTGGCTCACCGACGCCCCCGTCCTGCCCGGCCGCGAGGGCTGGCACGTCTTCGACGACGGCCGGTACCTCGACCTCGGCGACCTCAAGGGCAACGTGGGCAGCGCGAACTACCCGGTCCCGGCGGGCGCCGACCTGACCGGCCTGACCAGCGTGAGCATCTGGTGCGAGCGGTTCGCGGTGTCGTTCGGGGCCGCCACGCTGGGCGGCTGAGGGCGTCGCTACGCTCGGCGACCGTGACTGAACGCACTCTCGTCCTCGTGAAGCCCGACGGCGTCGCCCGCAACCTGATCGGGGAGTGCCTGGCGCGCATCGAGCGCAAGGGCCTCAAGCTGGTGGCCGCCGAGCTGCGCACCGTCGACCGCGAGCTGGCGAGCCAGCACTACGCCGAGCACGACGGCAAGCCCTTCTTCGAGTCGCTGCTGGAGTTCATCACCTCCGGCCCCGTGCTGGCGGCCGTCGCGGAGGGCCCGCGGGCCATCGCGGCGTGGCGGCAGCTGGCAGGGGGCACCGACCCCGTCGAGAAGGCGGCGCCGGGCAGCATCCGCGGCGACTTCGGCCTCGAGACCCAGGCCAACCTGGTGCACGGCTCGGACTCCCCGGAGTCCGCGGCCCGCGAGATCAAGCTCTGGTTCCCGAACCTGTGACGCACGGCGGGCCGCGGCCCGTCACCGATCCGGTCGGCCTGGAGGCCCCGTTCGGGGACCTCTG
>NZ_JACBXB010000932.1 GCF_013870575.1 Pseudonocardia pini | reverse complement strand
CAGGATCGCGGCGGTCCGGTCGACCTCGGTCCGCGACCATCGGATCGGCTTCCCGGTCGCCTCGGTGATCCGGGCGGCCTCGTCCGCGGCCTCGACGAGCAGGCTGTCGGCGACCGTGCGGAGCACCTCCGCCCGTCGGCCCGCGGGGAGGCGGGCGAGCTGCGGCGCGACCTCGACCGCGGCCCGCACCGCGGTCTCGGCCGCACCGCTGTCCGGCAGCCGGTCGACCGTCGTGGACGCCAGGCTCACTGCGCCGGGTCGGTGGGCGCGGCGAACAGCTCCGCGTCCGGGAGCACGCCGAGGGCGATGCTGATCCGGTTGGTGGCGTTGATGATCGAGATGATCTGGACCGCCTCGTAGATGTCCTCGTCGGACAGTCCGACGGCGCGCAGCTCCTCGATCCGAGCGTCCGAGACCTCGCCGGGGGTGTGGGTCAACGTGATCGCGAGGTCGGAGAGCAGGCGCTCGCGGTCGGTCAGCTCGGCGACCTCGCGGTGGTCGAGGGCGACCCGGTGGGCGAGGCGGTGGTCGCCGAGGACCTTGCCGAGGCCGTCGACGTGCAACGCGTGGCAGTAGCTGCACCGGTTGGCCACCGAGACCACGGTGGCGACGATGTCCCGCTCGCGCAGCGACAGCGTGCTCGGGCTGTCCGGCGAGCCGAGCAGCAGCGGGAAGAGGTAGGCGTTGAGCCGGGTGAACCCCGGGCCGCCGAGCGCGAAGGCCTTGAGCCAGTTGGGGACGTACCCCTCCGCCTCCTCGGTCCGCTCGAAGAACTGCGCGATGGTCGGGGACAGGTCCTCGCGGGCGGGGACCTTCAGGCGGGAGATGCGGGTCTCGGGCTGGGTCTCGAGCGTCGTCATGGTGTGGCGTCCTTTCCGGGTGGGGGGCTCGGCTCAGGCGAAGAACTGGTCGTCGGGCGTGACCTGCAGGAAGATGCTGAAGCGGTTCGCGGCGGCGAAGACGGCCACGACCTGCACCGCCTCGTAGATCTGCTCGTCGTCGAGACCCAGCTCGCGCAGGCCCGCGATGTCCGCGTCCTCGACCTCGGTCGGGTGCAGCGCGAGCTTGCTCGCGAACTCGGCGAGCACACGGTGCCGCGGCGACAGCTCGCGGACCTCGCGGTAGTCGATCGCCACCCGGGTGCCGAGCCTGCGGTCGCCGAGCGCGTCGCCGAGGCTGCCCGCGTGGTTGAGGCGGCAGTAGCTGCAGCCGTTCTCCGCCGAGGTGACGGTCGCGAGGATCTCGCGGTCGACGTAGGGCAGCAGACCCTGGTTGGGGTCGAGCAGCGCCAGGAGGTAGTCGTTGAAGCGGGCGGTGTGGGCCCCGCCCAGAGCGAACGCCCTGACCCAGTTCGGCGTGTAGCCCAACGTCGCGGTGAGGGACGCGATCTGGCTCTGCAGTTTCGCGGGCAGCTCCTCGATCTCGGGGACCCGCAAACGCGAAATCGTCTGCTTCTCGAGTGCTTCGGTGGACATATCGGATTCCTTTCCGAAAATGGGCGCAGCACAGTGCGGAAGGGCGCGGCCCGCCAGGTGGGAGGGCAGGCGTGCGCGACGGACGGTCACCGTGGGAGAACGGCGTCCGGGAGGGGTTTCAGCAGGCGGAAGCCACAGAAGGTGGCACGCACGGCAGGCCGGTCAGGCGCTGCGGGGAGACCTCGGGGGGATCAACAGACCGAGGAGGAGACGCGACAGAAATCGACGTGTGCACGCGAGGTCAGCGGCAGTCGAATCGTCACGCGGCGACGTTAACCGACGCTCAGCTGCCGGGGCAACCGCTGCTCCTGTGCGGCGCGCCTCAAACCGATTCGGCGGATCCGATGACGTGATCGGGACTCTTGGTCACCACGGCACCCACCCACGGAGCGGCCCGTCCCGACGGACAGGGCAGGATCTCGGGTGCGCTC
>NZ_JACBXB010000931.1 GCF_013870575.1 Pseudonocardia pini | reverse complement strand
CCGCGCCTCCGGCACCCGCTCCCGCACGGTCGCGAAGGCCCGCAGCAGCACGTGCAGGTCCTTCAGCGGGTCTATCCGACCCGCGAAGACGAGCGTGGGAACCTCGGGCTCGGACTCCAGCACCTCGAGCGGCTCCACGCCGTTGGGCAGCACCCGGACCGCCGCGGCGCCGCCCCGACGGGCCCACCGCGCGTTGAACCGGCTGACCGGCAGCACCTCGTCCGCGCCGCGGTAACCGAGCTCGGTGAGCCGCGCGTAGAAGCCCGCGAGCGCCGCCCTGGCCACCCGCGAGGGCGCCTCCCGGCGGGTGGCGAGCAGCCGTTCCCGCAGGTAGACGCCGTGTTCGGAGAGCACGAGCGGGGTGCCGTGCTCCCACTTGGCGACCAGCCCGAGCAGCGTCCCCGGGCCGTTGGCGGTGGCGTGCACGAGATCGGCGCGCGGTGCGGGCAGCTGCAGCGGGCGCAGGAAGTGCTCCATCAGGTCGGTGACGGCGAGGGCGTCGGCCAGGGTCGGGTCGAGGCCCGGGACCCGACCGGCGACGTCCACGACGAGCTCCACCGCGACCTGGCTGCGCAGGGCCGCGCTCAGCTCGGTCACCCGGGCGAGCTCGCGCAGCGCGCGGACGGCGTCGGCGAACCAGGTGATCGGGCCGTCCCGCAGCACCGCCTCGACCAGGTGCGCGTACGCGGCGACGAACCGGTGGTCAGCCGCCTTGGCCCGACGCACGCGCGGGGGCGCCGCCCACAGCCCCACCCGCTCGGTGCGCACCAGGTTCTCCGGCGCCGGGTAGCGCGCGGGCTCGCGCCCGGACCCGGTCAGCGCGACGACCGAGAACTCCACCTCCGGCAGCCCGCGCACCAGCTGGTCGCACCAGTCGCTCACCCCGCCCGGATGGACCGGGTAGGTGCCCTCGGTGACCAGACAGACCTTCACGCGCCCACCCCCGTCAGTCGCTGCTCCCCCGTCACCGGCACCCACGCGGACCGCGTGGTGCCGTACGCCTCCCCGAACGTCGACCCCGCGGGCACGGTGAACGGCACCAGCCCGTCCCCGACGACGGTGACGGCCCCGTCCTGCAGCCACGCCCGGGTCTCCCCGGCCGCGGCGGCCCAGTCCGCCTGCCGCGTGAGCTCGTCTCGGGTCTGGGTCATCGTCGGCACCAGCAGCGGCCGGGCTCCGGTGTACAGCGCCCCGTAGTCGACGAGCACTCGCTCCAGCAGCGGGTAGAGCGTGCGGTCCTCGGTGAGCTGGGGCTGGTGGACGTAGTGCGGCCGCGGGTCGTTGCCGAGCACGTGCCCCAGCGCCTTCGCCGCCTCCGCAGGGACGATGACCCGCGCGAACGCGGCGGCCGGGTCGGTCGCGTCGATCGCCGGGACGCAGCCGGCGTCGGCCTCGCAGGTCCCGTCGCCGCCGTCGGCGCGGGAGGTGTGGGACCACGCGTACTGGTCGACGGTCTCGGCGTTGGTCGCCGTGTCGTAGTCCAGGTCGATGGGGTGCCGCGGCACCGTGAGCGCGTCGCCGATGGCGCGCTGGGCGGGTTCCTTCGAGGCGTCCGAGGCGATCGCGCGGACGCCCTCGGCCGTGAGCGAGCCCGCCAGCCGGGGGTTGTCCTCGACCATCTCGTCGTCGCCGCGCAGCCCGCTGTGCTCGCCGGTGACCAGCTCGCTCGGGTCGATCGGCAGGCCGTGGAGCCGCGCGAACTCGACGTTGCGGGAGATCTGGGCGTCGATCTCGGAGCCGGGGACGTAGCGCGTCCAGCCGAGGACGGGGACGGTCGCGCAGCGCCACGGCGAGACCGAGTGGTCCCGGACGCAGCCGAGGTACTCGTGGGACCAGGTGTGGTTGAGGAATCCGAAGGAGTCCTTGTGCGCCACGAGCGCCGCGAGCAGCGGGTCCTCCCCCTCGGG
>NZ_JACBXB010000930.1 GCF_013870575.1 Pseudonocardia pini | reverse complement strand
CCGGCCGACGGAGGGCAGGTCGACGTCGGCGTGGTAGCCGGAGATCACGCCGCGGGCGAGGAGCCCGCGCACGCGCTCCAGTGAGGTCGAGGGGGCGACGCCGGTCTGGGTGGCCAGTTGTCGGTTGGTCAGCCGTGCATCGTTCTGCAGGAGTCTTAGCAGGGACAGGTCGAGCGAATCTAGTTTCAGATCGGCGCGATTCACTGACGAGAAGTTCGACTGTTCGGACACATCGCCATATTAGTGGCTAGCGTTCGGGAACGTGAACGTACGAGACACGTCGTCGACCGTCCGTGGTGTGGTTGCGGTGCTGGGTGCCGCGGTGCTCTGGGGGACGGTGGGCCCGGCGCAGGTCCTTGCGGGTTCCGACGCCGACCCGTTGGCGTTCGGCGCCGCGCGGCTGCTCCTCGGCGGTGTCGTCCTGCTGCTGGTGGTGGCCGTGCTCGAGCCGCGGGATCTCGGCCGGTGGCGCGTGGTGGTCAGGCGCCCCGTGCTGCCGCAGCTCGCTGCCGCACGGTGACGACGACGCCACCGTCCTCGCGGACGGCGGCGTCGCCCTCACGACCTCTTCATGGACCCCGAGGCGGCCGGCGCGGACTTCGGCGTCACAGTCCGGACGGCGTCGCCGTCCAGCCCTGGGTGGGGCCGCGCCGACCGGGGAGGCGCCGGGCCTCAGGGGGCCTTCCCCACGACCTCCTTCTCGCGCAGCTCGGCGATCGCGGCCTCGTCGTACCCGAGCTCGGCGAGGATGGTGTCGCTGTGCTGGCCCGCGAGGCAGCCGCCCCGCGCCAGCGTCTGCGAACGGGAGAAGCGGACCGGCGGGGCGACCCGCAGGTGCTCGTCGAAGACGGGATGGGTGCAGGACGCGCAGTACTCGGCGGAGAGCTCCTCGTCGGTCTGGAGCACCGTGGCGGGGTCGCTGTCCGCGACGGCCACGCAGCCGATGTCCTGCGCGGTCAGGAGCTTCTCCCAGTCCTGTGCCGTGCGGGAGGCGAAGATCTGGGAGAGGCGGTCGACCAGTGCCCCGTCGTTCGCCTGTCGGGCCGCCGCGTCGGCGAACCGGGGATCCGAACCGAGGGCCGGGTCGATCGCGTCGACCAGTGCGGCCCACTCGGCGTCCTCGGGTGCGGCGAGGAAGACCCAGCCCTCGGCGGCGGGGTAGAGGCGGTAGAGGGCCTGGTAGCCGTACCCCTCGGCGTCGACGGTCAGGCTCGACGGACGCCCCACCCAGTCCACGGCCTGGTCGACGAGCGCGTGCGACGCGGTGCCCAACATGGTGGTGGTCAGCGGGCCGAGCGGCCGGTTGCGCGCCCGGCCGAGCAGGCCGAGCAACATGGCCGAGGCCACCCCGAGCGCGGACACCCCGTCGGCCTGGACCACGGCCGCGGTGCCCCCGACGAAGGTCCGGATCGCGTTGCGCTTGATCTCCTCGATGTCCCCGGTCCCGTCCCCGACGTCGGGCACGTCGGTGAGGCTGAGGCCGGTCGCGGCGGCGATGGTGGGGGCGTACGCGGCCCGGCCGCCGTAGGGGCCGCCGGTGCCGTAGCCGGGGGCGTTGACGTAGACCAGGTCCGGGTTGATCGCGCGCAGTGCGACCTCGTCGATCCCCGCCCGCTCGGCCGCCCCGGCGCGGAAGGCCTGCAGCACGACGTCCGCCCGCGCGACGAGCTGGTGGACGATGCGCCGCCCCTCCTCGGTGCCGATGTCGAGGGTGATGCTCTCCTTGCCCTGCGTCACCCGTGCGCCACCGGCCTCGGGGAAGGCGACGAGGCGGCGGACGTCGTCTCCCGCGAGGGCCTCGACCTTGATCACTCGCGCACCGAGGTCGGCGAGCAGCGTGGACCCGAAGGGCCCGGCGAACATCAGCCCGAACTCCAGGACGGTCAGCCCCTCGAGGGGCCGGTCCGC
>NZ_JACBXB010000929.1 GCF_013870575.1 Pseudonocardia pini | reverse complement strand
CGCCTGGCGCGCCGCGGCCCTCCCCCGCTAGTCACACACGAACGGCACTCTCGCTCAGTAGGTCTGAGCGAGAGTGCCGTTCGGTCGACGAGTTCGCGCCGGTGATCCCGGCGTGTCAGCCCGCGACGGCCGTGCGCGAAAGCGCGTGCTCGACCAGCGCCACCAGCGACCTGAGGCTCGAGCCGGCCTCGCGGGCATCCATCCACAGCACCGGGGTCTCGGCCGCGAGCGCCAGGGCGTCCCGGACGTCGTCCTCGCTGTGCTGCTCGTACCCGGGGAACCGGTTGACGCCGATGACGTACGGGATCCGCCGGTCCTCGAAGTAGTCGATCGCCGGGAAGCACTCGTCGACCCGGCGCAGGTCCACGAGGACCACCGCGCCCACCGAGCCGCGGGCCAGCTCGTCCCACATGAACCAGAAGCGGGACTGCCCCGGCGTGCCGAACAGGTAGAGGATCAGCGAGTCGTCGACCGTGATCCGGCCGAAGTCCATCGCCACCGTGGTGGTGACCTTGTCCGGCACCGCCGCGGTCTCGTCCACCCCGATCGACGCCGCCGTCATCGCCTGCTCGGTGAGCAGCGGCGGGATCTCCGACAGCGAGCGCACGAAGGTCGTCTTGCCGACCCCGAAGCCGCCTGCCACCAGGATCTTCAGCGGGTAGAGCTCACCCCGATCGCGCACGGAGTCCCTCCAACAGTCGTTCCAGGATCTCGGGGCCGGGGGTGCCGTCGCCCCCGACCTGCGGCAGGTGCACGGCGACGTACCCGGCGTCGGCCAGGTCACCGACCAGCACCCTGGCCACCCCCACCGGCACCTGCAGGTGGGCGCCGATCTCGACCAGCGACACCGGGGCGGCGGCCAGGCCGAGGATCGTGCGGTACTCCAACTGCAGGTCCGCGGCGTGCCGGCCGGAGTGCGTGACCGTCACGAGCGCCTCGACCGGCAGCTCCTTGCCCGCCGAGCGTGTCCGGCCGCCGGTGACGGCGTACACCGGGACCACCCGGCCCGCCCGTCTGGGTGCGGGGATCTCCCCGTCGTCCGCGGCCACCTGCTACCGCCCGGCCGGTGTGCGTGGCGCCGGAGTCAGGGCGTGGCCCACCCGCGACGCGAGCAGCGTCATCTCGTAGCCGATCATGCCGATGTCGCAGGCCCGCTCGGCGTGCACGGCGAGCGTCGCGCCGCGGCTCACGGCAGTGACGAACAGGTAGCCGCCCTCCATCTCCAGGATGGTCTGGCTCACCGCGCCCGAGCCGAGCAGCTGCGCGGTGCCGTTGGCCAGGCTGACCAGCCCGGACGCCGCCGCGGACAGCTGGTCGCCGAGGGCCTCGCCGACGCCCGGGGAGGCGGCGAGGCGGAGCCCGTCGCCCGAGACGACCACCGCGTTCCGCACACCCGGGACGTCCCGGGTGAACTCCACGAGCAGCCAGTCCAGCCTGCCGGTCGAGGTGCTCACTGGTGGGTCCTCCTGTCGTCGACGTGCTCGTGTTGGTCGGCGACGGCCTGGGCCGCCTGCCTGCTCGCCTGGTAGCGGGACAGCGCCTGCGCGGCGTCCGAGCTCGGGCCCGCCGGGCGGGCCGGGGCCGGTGCGGAGCCCGCGGGCGTGCTGCCCGCCTTCAGCTCCGGGGCGAGGTTGGCCTGGGGGACCCGCCTGCGCAGGCCGCTGGTGCCGGTGTTCGGTCCCGTCGCCTCGGCGGGCGAGGTCCGGGGCGCCGGGATCGGCATCCGGTCGGCGTCGGTCCGCTCCCCCTCCGAGGGGCCGGCGTCGGGTCCGGTGTGGCCGTTCGTGTCGGCGGTGTCCCTCGTGGACGGTTCGGTCGACGCGAGGCGCACCGCGTCCGCGCTGCTTCCGGGGCCGCGCAGGCCCGCGGCGTCCCGCGGTCCATCGTGGCCGAATCCACTGTGGCCGAAT
>NZ_JACBXB010000928.1 GCF_013870575.1 Pseudonocardia pini | reverse complement strand
GACCGACGAGATCTCCCGGTTCGGCCCCACCGCGTGCACGGCGTTGCGGCGCTGCCCCGCCTGCCGGGAGCCCTTCGAGCACATGAAGGAGATCTGAGGTGACCACGTCCGCCGCCCTCTTCCACCGGCTCCGGGTGTCCGATGTGGAACGGCTGTGCGAGGACGCCGTCGCGGTGACCTTCGCGGTGCCGGAGGACTTGGTCGAGACGTTCGCCTTCCGGCCCGGCCAGTTCCTCACCCTGCTGCGTGGTGAGGAGCGCCGGTCGTACTCGATCTGCGCGCCCGTGGGGGCCGCGCCGCGGGTCGGCGTCCGGCGCGTGGCGGGTGGGCTGTTCTCCGAGTGGCTGGTGGACCGGCTCGAGGTGGGCGACGAGGTCGAGGTCGGCCCGCCCGCAGGCTCCTTCACCCCCGAGCTCGCCGCGGGCACCCACCACGCGCTGATCGCCGCGGGCTCGGGGATCACCCCGGTGCTGTCCATCGCCGCGTCCCTGCTCGGGGCCCACCCGGACACCCACGTGACCCTGCTGTACGGCAACCGCCGCTCGGACACCGTGATGTTCACCGAGGAGATCGCGGACCTGAAGAACGCCCACGGTCCGCGGCTGCACCTGGTCAGCGTGCTGTCCCGGGAGCCGACGGCGGCCGAGATCGTGAACGGCAGGCTAGACGCGGACCGGCTGCGGGCACTGCTCGGCGCGCTGGTGGACGTCGAGGGCGTGGACGAGTGGTGGCTCTGCGGGCCGCTGGGCATGACCGAGGACGCCGTCGCGGTCCTCGGCGAGCTCGGCGTCGAGCGGCGGCGGGTCCATCGCGAGCTGTTCTACGTGGACGAGCCGCCGCCCGAGGTGCACCGGGCCGAGGAGGAGGTCGCGGGCGGCAGCGAGGTCACGATGGTGCTCAACGGCCGCACCACCCGCCTCACCCTGGCGCACACCGAGTCGGTCCTCGACGCGGCGCAGAAGGTCCGGGCCGACGTCCCGTTCGCCTGCAAGGGCGGGGTCTGCGGGACGTGCCGGGCGCGGGTCACCTCCGGCGAGGTCACCCTGCGCCGCAACTTCGCGTTGGAGGAGTCGGAGGTCGAGGCGGGCTACGTCCTCACCTGTCAGACCCTCCCCGTCTCCGCCGAGGTGACGGTGGACTTCGACACCTGAGCGGGTCCCCGGGTCGGGAACGCATCCTGCCGGTTCGAGCCGCGATGGCTGGGCGAGGACGAGGCGATGCCCGACCCGGGGTCATGCGACCCTCCGGTCCGGGAGCGACCCGGACCACGAGATCTGCGCGCGACCTCAGCGGGCTCAACGAACCGGACGCGCCGGGGTTGTTCACCCACAGCGGTCTATTCGTCACGATCCGCGATCGGAGCGTGACGGCCCATGATCCGTTGGAGTCGAGTTGGAGCCGGCCCCGGCACAGTGGGGACCAGGCGGGGCGAGCGCCCCGGTGCTGGAGGAGGCTCCCGTGAGCAGCTACACCGTCGCCGACCACCTGGTGGACCGGCTGGCCGAGCTCGGCGTCGACCGGGTGTTCGGGGTTCCGGGGGACTACAGCCTCGGCCTGTTGGACCACGTCACGCACCACCCGACCGTCGCGTGGACCGGGACCACGAACGAGCTCAACGCGGGCTACGCCGCGGACGGGTACGCCCGGCTGCGCGGGATGGCCGCGCTCTGCACCACCTTCGGGGTCGGCGAGCTGAGCGCGGTCAACGCGATCGCCGGCAGCTACGCCGAGCACGTGCCGGTGGTGCACGTCGTCGGGGCGCCCGCGCTGGTCAAGCAGGCCGCGCAGCTCCGCGTCCACCACACCCTGGGAGACGGCGAGTTCGGCCGCTTCGCGGCGATGCACACCGACCTCACCTGCGCCCGCGCCGCGCTGACCGCGGAGAACGCCGTCGCCGAGATCGACCGGGTGCTGG
>NZ_JACBXB010000092.1 GCF_013870575.1 Pseudonocardia pini | reverse complement strand
CTCGTCGAGGGCGACCCGCTCGCCGACATCACCGCCACCCGCCGCCTGACCCGCATCTGGGCGGCGGGTGTCGAGGTCGCCGCCTCGGCTCGCCCCAGCTGATCCGGCCTGACCACGGCACCCGCGGGTCACTCCGCAGCGGTGATCCGGCCGAAGCCTGCGAGGACGGCGCGGTCGTCGGCCCACCGCGTGGGGGAGGGACTCCCGGCGAGGGCGTCGACCGTGGCGCGCCCGAGCCGCAGTGCCGCGGGGGTCGGGCTGACCGTGCCGGCTGCCTCGGCCAGGTCGAGGTGGTGCACGGTGAGCTCGACCGCCCAGGTCGCGAGGAAGTCCCCGGTCCCGAGGACATGGTGCTGGAAGGCCACGGCGCCTTCGGGCACTGCGCGCACGGCACGGTCGACGGCGTGCGCGGCCATGTCGAGGTGCTCGAGGGCCTCGCGCGGGTGGTGGTAGGCCGATGCGGTCCGGCGCGTCCAGAGGATCGCGCCCACCTCGTCCCCGCCGCCTTCGTACTCCCGCCAGTAGGTCGCCGCGTCCTGGTCCGGTGCGTCGTCGGTGCTGTTCAGGGCGCCGCCGACCATCTCCTGCAGCCCGACGCGGACATGGACCAGCACTTCGAGCGCCGACCAGCCGTGGCAGCGGCTCGCGCCCAGCAGAGCGAGGTCGGACGCGCCGTGCGCCGCCTCGAGGAACCGGTCGAGCTGGTCGAGGAACGCCGCTCGTCCGCGGGCGTGGTCGATGTGGAGGCCGGCCATGCGTCCGGGGTACCCGCTGCGAGAAGCACATGCGCAAGGTCGTCGGCTACGTGCACCGGCACCCGGCGCAGCGGCCCAAGGGCGACGTCACCGACTCGACCTGGCGCCACTCGCTGATGAGCTGGGCCCCCGTGTGCGGGGGCTCAGCCGGCGCCGCCGATCCCGATCTCGTTGCCGTCCGGGTCGTGGAACAGCGCTTTGCGCACGCCGTTGTCGTAGGTCTCCTCACGGACGGGATGTGTGCCGCGAGCGGCCGCCGCGGCGAGGTACCCGTCGAGATCGGCGACGAACAGTGTGGTCTTGGCGTGGCCGGCGTGCTCGGGCTGCAGTTCGACGTAGACGTGTCGGCCCTCGGCCAGGGTCCACACGCGTTCGACGTCGTTGGGCTCGAACGTCTCCACCTCACCGAGGAGTGCGTCGTACCAGGTGACGGCGCGCGGGAGGTCGCTGACCGCGATACCGGCGAACAGTTCCAGGCTCATGCAGGGCAGACCGGGTCACGACGGCGAACTCATCGCCTGCTCGTTCCGGGGCCGCCGCCGGTCGGCCTGCGATTCGGGTTCCCGGTTCGGCCGTGGGGCGTCATCCTGGGCCGCATGACGACGGCCGGTGCGCTGTTCGGGCGGAACCGCGAGCTCACCGCGCTGCGGGCGTGGGCCGGCGAGGCCCGCGCGGGACGGGGTCGCGTCGTCCTGCTCACGGGCGAGTCGGGGATCGGGAAGACACGGCTCGCACAGGAGCTGGCCACGCTCGCCGACGGTGCCGTGGTGTGGGGACGCTGCGCCGAGACGGCGGGGGCGCCGCCGTTCTGGCCGTGGCAGGAGGTCTTGCGGCGGTTGGGGGTGGGCGGATCCCCGTCGGGAGAGGTCCAGTCCTCACCGCAGGACCGTTTCCGGGTCGTCGAGGCGATGGCCGCAGCGGTGTTCGACGCCGCGGCACGGCGACCGCTGCTGATCGCTCTCGACGACCTCCAGTGGGCGGACGAGGCGTCCCTGCTCGTGGTGCGCCACGTCGCGGACCGGGTGGCGGAGTCGACGTTGCTGGTGGTGGCGACGGTCCGGGACCCGGGGCCCTCCGCCGCGTTCGGCGGGGTACTGGCCGACCTGCACCGGTCGCCGGGAGCGGAGTCGATGCGCCTGGTGGGGTTGGGCCCCGACGAGGTCGCACGGCAGCTCGAGTCGCTGGGCGCCGGGCGTGCCGACGCCGATCACGTCCACGACGTGACCGGCGGCAACCCGTTCTTCGTCCGCGAGGTGGCACGGGCGGTGGCGGAGGGGACGTGGTCGCCCGGTCGGGCGCCCGGGGGCGTGCGCGACGCGATCGACGCCCGCGTGCAGCGGCTCGACACCGAGACCCGCCGCCTCGTCCGTGCGGGCGCGGTGATCGGCCGCCGGTTCCCGCTGGCGGTGGTCGCGGACATGCTGGACACCCCGGTCCAGCGGTGTCTGGGCGCGGCGGACGCGGCCGTCGCGTCCGGGTTGCTCGCCCAGGTCGGCGGCGGTGAGCTGAGGTTCGCCCACGACCTGGTCCGTGACGCCCTCCGCAGCGCGCTCCCGACGACGGAGACGGTCGCGCTGCACCGCGCGGCCGCCGCGGCGTTGGAGACCTACTGGGCCGGCAGGCTCGACGGGCATCTCGCCGAGCTGGCCTGGCACCACATCGCCCTCGCGCCCTACGGGCACGCGGCGTCGGCTCGCGAGTGGGCGTTGCGCGCCGGGGCCGAGGCGGTGCGCCGGCTCGCCTTCGAGGAGGGTGTGCGGCTGTACCGGGCAGCGTTGGGTGTCGCTGCCGCGTGGGCCGACGACGTGGAGGCATGCCGTGCCCACCTCGCACTCGGGCGCGCCGCGTTCCTCTCCGGAGACCTGGACACGGCGGTGTCCGCTGCTGTGGCCGCGGCGGGTCACGCTCGGGACGCGGCACGGCCGGAGCTCGTCGCGGAGGCGGCGCTCGTCGTGGAGCCGGTTCCCGACCCGGCGATCAGCGTGATCGTCACCGAACTGTGCGAGGAGGCCCTGGCGTCGGGCCCGCAGGACGTGCTCCGGGCACGGCTACTGGCGCTGCGCAGCCACCTCGCGTTCTACGCCGGTGATCACCAGCTGACCCGGTCGGCGAGCGCGGCGGCCCTGGAACTGGCTCGTCGGGCCGGCGACGTGGGCGCGCTAGGGGCCGCCCTGCGTGCCCGCCACGACGCCTGCCCCGGCCCGGTGGGGAGGGACGTGCGGCTGGCACTGGCCGACGAGATGGTGGTGCTGGCCGAGCGCACCGGCGATGCGCGCACCGCGATGTGGGGCAGGCTCTGGCGGATCGACGCGCTGGTGGAGGGGGGCGAGCTGACCAGGGCTCGCGACGAGCTGGCGCCGCTGACGGTCACCGTGGAGCGCGTCGGTGGGCCGGCGAGCGGGTGGCACCGCGATCGGGTGGAGGCCTGCATCGCGCAGGCGGAGGGCCGGTTCGACGACGCGCGGGTGGCGGCCGCCCGCGGATACCACCGCATGCGGCTGATCGAGCGGTCCTCGGCGACCGGGGCGTTCCTGGGCACCCAATGGGCGCTGGCCCGACACATCGGGGTCTCGGACGAAGCCCTCTCGCTGGCCCGCACCTGGGTCGAGCCACCGCCGCGGTTCCGCACGATGGGCCGGGTGTCGCGCGCGTACCTCCTGCTCCGCGCGGGCCTCCCGGACGAGGCCGACGCCCAGTTCCGCCAGGCCGGTCCGCCGGAGGCGTGGTCGTGGCCGGTGTTCTTCACCGCGGTCGGCTCGACGCTGGCCGTCCTCGTCGCGGCCGGCCTGGACCGGCCGGGCGAGCTGGCGGCGGCGGTCGAGACGCTGGAGGAGTTCCGAGGCGAGCACATCGTCGGCAGCGGGGTGAGCTACTGCGGCCCGGCCGAGCTCACCCTCGGGATCGGCGCCCTGGCACAGGGACGGCTCGACGACGCCGTCACCGACCTGGACACCGCGATGCGGCGCTGCGAGCGGGCCGGGACCCCACCGTTCCTCGCCGAGGCCGGCCATCACCTGGCTGCGGCGCTGGCTGCCCGTTCACACCCGGGCGATCATGAGCGTGCCCGGCCGCTCGCCCTCACCGGCGACCGGCTCGTCCGCGCACTCGGGATGACCGCCTTCCTCGAGCCGAGCGCGGAGCTGCTGCGGCGGCTCGGACCCGGGGACGCGGGCCTGTCCCCGCGGGAGAGGGAAGTGGCCGGCCTGGTCGCCGAGGGACTCACCAACAGGCAGATCGCCGCTCGGTTGGTCATCTCCCAGCGCACGGCGGGCAACCACGTCGCGCACATCCTCACGAAGCTCGGGTTCACCTCGCGCAGCCAGATCGCGGCGTGGAGGAGTACGACGATGAGCGATCCGACTCATGCCCGGCGAGGCCGGGCTCCCTAACGTCCTCGGTCAGCGGCCACCGCGGCCGCGAACCCGAGGAGGTTGATCGGCATGACCTACGTGACCGTCGTCGAGGACTCGCCCGCCGGCACCGTCGAGAACCTGGACAAGCTGATGAGCGACATCCTGCCCGAGCCGGACGGGTTGGCCGCGCGGTACGCCGGCATGGTCGACGGCAGGCTCTGCATCGTGGGGGTCTGGGACTCCCGCGAACACGCCGAGACGTTCCTGTCCACCCGGCTGGGCCCCGGACTGCGGCAGCTGCTCGGCGCCGCGCCGGCAGGCCCGCCGCACACGCTCGGCGTGGAGGTGGAGCACTGCTACGTGCGCTGACCGCGAACGCCGGCCGACGAGCCGACCCGGGAGGTCTGGACCGGGGCATCGCGCGGCGCCGACACCGTAGGTCGACGGCGGTGGTCCTGGACGGGGGCGATCGGCGACCGCACCGGCCCGCGGTCCTCCCTCAGCCTTGCGATTCGCTCTGCAACCATGGTTACATTCCGTCGTGTCGTCGTCGGCGGACAGGTCGTCGGGGCTGCAGTGGGTCCTGCTGAGCTACCGAGTGCCGCGCGAGCCGTCCACGCCGCGGATCGCGGTGTGGCGCAAGCTCAAGCGGCTCGGTGTGGCGCAGCTCGGAGACGGCCTCGTGGCACTGCCCGCCGACGCTCGCACTCGTGAGCAGCTGGAGTGGGTGGCCGAGGAGGTCGAGCAGGCGGGCGGTTCGGCGATGCTGTGGATTGCTCGGCCGGACACCGAGGAGGAGGAGCAGCGGATCGCGGCCGAGATGGCGGCCGCCCGTGCCGCCGAGTACCGGGCGGTGCGTGATCAGGCGCTGGCCGCACGCACCGCGGTCGGGCTGGACGACGGCGCCGGGCTGCTGCGCCGACTGCGGGCGGAGCTGCGCCGGATCGAGCGGCGGGACCACTTCCCGGCGGTCGACGGTGATGCTGCGCGCGCCGCGGTGAAGGACCTGGCCGCGCACGTCGGGCAGAAGCGGCGGGAGCGGGCATGAGGTGGGTGACCAGGCGCGGTGTGCACATCGACCGGGCGGCCACGGCGTGGCTGATCCGCCGGTTCGTCGACGCTGCCGCGGAGTTCGAGTTCGTCGCGGGCCCCACGGAGGTGGCCGAGGGGGCGATCCCGTTCGACATGCGTGGGGTCGAGCTGGGGCACCGGAGCCACGGGGGCCACCAGGAGTGCACCTTCGAGACGGTGCTGCGGCGCCATGACCTCACCGATCCGGTGCTGTGGAAGATCGCGGAGGTGGTGCACGAGGCCGACCTGGAGGACGACCGGTTCGACGCCCCGGACGCGGCGGGGCTCGACGTCGTCCTGCGCGGATTGTCCCTGATCCTCGACGACGCGGCCGTCCTGGCGGTCACCGAGCCGGTCTTCGACGGCCTCTACGAGTACTACCGTCGAGCCGTGCTGCTCGGCCGTCCACCGGCCTGATCAGCCGACCGCCACGAAGCGCAAGGGGTCCTCCTGACATGCCGCCCGAGTCCGCGAAACCGTCCGAGCGCACCGACACCTCTGCAGAGCAGACCTCCGACGTCGTCCCCTTCAGGGCCGCGGTGCGGGCATGGTTCGTCATCTCGCTGCAGACCTTCGGCGGTCCGGCCGGCCAGATCGCGGTGATGCAACGCGCGCTGGTCGACGACCGCCGGTGGGTCGGCCAACGCCGGTTCTCGCACGCGTTGAGCTACTGCATGCTGCTGCCCGGCCCCGAGGCGCACCAGCTGGCCATCTACGTCGGGTGGCTGCTCAACGGCCTGCGGGGCGGTCTCGTCGCCGGGGTGTTGTTCGTGCTGCCCGGCATGGTCGCCCTGCTCGCCCTCTCGGCGATCTACGTGGCGTTCGGCGACGTGTCCGCGGTCGCAGCCCTGTTCACCGGCCTGGGTGCGGCGGTGGTGGCGATCGTGGTCCAGGCGGTGCTGAGGGTGGCCGAGCGGTCCCTGCATCATCCAGCGCTGGTCGGGATCGCGGTCGCCGCCTTCCTCGCGCTCGCTGTGTTCGGGGTGCCCTTCCCGGCCGTCATCGCCGCGGCGGCGCTGGCCGGCTGGCTCGCCGCGCGGCACATGCCCGGGCTCGCCGCCGGTGGGGGGCACGGTCCTGAGCAGGACGGTCCGGCTCCGTTGATCGCCGACGACGCCCTCCATGCCGAAGCGCCGTCCACTCGCCGAACCCTGCGGGTGCTGGTGGTCGGACTGGTGCTCTGGGCCGTGCCGGTGGGGCTGGTCGCACTGGTCACCGGCGTGGCGAGCATCTACACCACGCAAGGCCTCTTCTTCGCCGGCACCGCGCTGGTCACCTTCGGCGGTGCCTACGCGGTGCTGGCCTTCGTGGCCCAGCAGGCCGTGCAGACCTTCGGCTGGCTCACCGCGACCGACATGGTCCGCGGGCTCGGCCTGGCCGAGACCACCCCGGGTCCGCTGATCATGGTGGTCCAGTTCGTGGCCTTCCTGGGCGCCTACTCCGACCCCGGCCCGTTCACCCCGTGGGTCGCCGGGGTCGTCGCCTCGCTGCTGGTCACGTGGGTGACCTTCGTGCCCAGCTTCCTGTTCATCTTCCTCGGCGCCCCCTACATCGAGCGGCTGCGCGGCAACCGCTCCCTCGCGGGCGCGCTCACCGGGATCACCGCCGCGGTCGTGGGGGTGATCGCCAACCTCGCGCTCTACTTCGCCGTGCACACCCTCTTCGGCGCGACGGTCACGCTCGACGCCGGCCCGCTCGCCCTGCTGCTTCCGGTCCCGGACAGCCTGCGCCCGGTGCCGGTGGTGATCGCCGCAATCGCGGTGCTGATGGTCTTCGCGCTGCGTTGGCCCGTGCTGCGGGTCCTCGGGATCAGCGCGGCACTCGGCCTGGCCTGGGGCCTGCTGGCCCCGCTCGCCGGCGTGTCGCCGACCTGAGGGCACCCAGCGGGTAGCTCCTCAACCGCCGCGGCGTTGCGGCAGTCACGAGCAAGTGCAACCCGTAGAGGCTCCCCTCGGCCACGGCGGGGCCGATCGGCCCGCCCCTGCGGGCGCGCGTCCGTCGGCCGCAGACGGTCGCGATCACGGTCACGGACGTCTGGTGGATGCCCACGGCGTCGCATGCGGATCGACCGGGCCGTCGAGCCGGCACCTCGGCGACGGCGTGCGCCTGTGAGCCGAAGACGGAGAGTCTGAGCGCACAACCGCACCGGGATATCGGTCCGTAGCGCGGGCGTGACGAAAACCGACCCTCAGGCCCTTGCCAAGGGCAGCCTCACCACATGTGATGGTGCGATGTCCACAACGCCGGGGTTCGCAGGTGAGCTGTCGCGCCACGGCGGGCGTGCTGCCCTGCTGGACGGGGCCGGCAACTGCCTGAGCTTCGGCGAGCTGGCCGCCCGGGCGGACGCGCGGGCGTCCGAGCTGGGCGGGGGGCGCAAGCTCGTGGCGGTGGTCACGGGCCCGGGTTTCGAACCGGTGGTGACGTACCTTGCCGCGCTGCGGGCCGGTCATGCTGCGCTGCTCGTCGGCGACGACCCGGCCCGTACGGCACCGCTGCTCGACGCGTACCGGCCGGACCTCCTGGTGCGCCCGGACGGGGGTGGCGTGCGGCTCGAGGAGCTGGGCCCGGGCCCGCGGCTGCACCCGGACCTCGCCCTACTGCTGCCGACCTCGGGCTCGACCGGCTCGCCCAAGCTGGTCCGTCTCTCCGGTCGGAACCTCGACGCCAACGCCGAGTCCATCACCGGATACCTGCCCATCCGGCCGGAGGACCGCGCGCCGCTCACCCTGCCGCTGCAGTACTGCTACGGGCTCTCCGTCCTGAACAGCAACCTCGCCCGTGGCGCCACCGTGGTGCTCACGGACCGGTCTGTCGCCGAGCCCGCCTTCTGGGACGAGTTCGACGATCTGGGCCTGACCAGCCTGCACGGCGTCCCGTACACCTTCGACCTGCTCGACGCATCGGGGTTCGCCGACCGGGCGCTGCCCTCACTGCGCTACGTCACGCAAGCAGGCGGGCGGCTCGATCCGGCCACGGTCTCCCGGTACGCCACGCTCGGGGCGGCGCGCGGGTGGTCCTTGTACGTCATGTACGGCCAGACCGAGGCCACAGCGCGGATGGCCTACCTCCCGCCGGAACGGGCCTCCGCGGCGCCGTCGGCCGTCGGAGTCGCGGTGCCCGGCGGCGCGTTCAGCATCGAACGCCCTGGCCCGGACGGCGTGGGTGACCTGGTCTATCGCGGCGAGAACGTCATGCTGGGCTACGCGTGCAGCTCAGCGGACCTCGGGCTCGGCCGGACGATCGACCGGCTCGACACCGGCGACCGGGCCCGGTGGCGGTCCGACGGGCTGCTCGAGATCACCGGACGGGCGGCCCGGTTCGTCAAGCTCTTCGGGCTGCGGGTGGACCTCGACGAGGTGGAGCGACTGGCCGAGGCGCAGGGAGCCAGGGTCGTCGCGACCGGGGACGACCGGCGGATCACCGTCGCGCTCGTGCGGCGCGAGGGGACCGGACCGGGGGACCGGTTGCGTGAGCGGCTGTGCGACCGGCTCGGGCTGCCGCCGGCAGCCCTGCGGGTCGTGGAGGTCGCGGTGCTGCCCCGGTTGCCCAGCGGGAAGGTGGACCTGACGGCGCTGGCGTGCCTACCCGACCCGTCGGAGCCGTCGTGGACCGAGCCCGCCGACCCTGTGCGCGGCGCGTTCGCCGCGGTCTTCCCGGGCCGGGCGATCACGGACACCGACACCTTCGTCGGCCTCGGCGGCGACTCGCTGCGCTACGTCCAGACGGCCCTGCGTCTGCAGCGTGCGCTCGGGGTCCTGCCGCGGGACTGGCCCGAGCGCACCGTGGCCGAGCTCGCGGAGAGCGCTCGCCCACCACGGCGGTGGCTGCCGGTGGAGACCCCGGTCCTGCTGCGAGCGCTGGCGATCGTGCTGATCGTGGCCTCACACGTGGGTCTGTTCCGGATCCTCGGCGGCTCGCACGTGCTACTCGCCGTGGCGGGGTGGGCGTTCGCGCGCTTCGCCCTGGCGCCGCCGCGGCCCTCGCGGACGATCCTGCGGACGGCGGCCCGGATCGCGGTGCCCGCGGCGCTCTGGGTGGCGTGGCGGGCGACCGTTGCCGACGATGTGGACTGGTACAACGCCCTGCTGGTGAACTACGTGGTCGACCCCGAGGCCTGGGGCTACTGGTTCGTCGAGACGCTGCCGCAGATCCTGGTGCTGATGGCGCTGCTGTTCTCCGTCCCGGCGGTGCGGGCTCTGGACCGGCGCAGGCCCTTCGCCCTGCCCGTGGCGCTGTTCGCGGTCGGACTGTTCGGCCAGTTCGTCGACGACGGCGGCAACGCCTTCTCCCTGCGCCAGATGAGCGTGCACACGGTGATCTGGCTGTTCGCGCTGGGCTGGGCCGCGCAGCGCGCGACCACCGGGTGGCAGCGGTCGGCGGTGCTCGCCGGTCTCGCCCTCGCCGTCCCCGTGATGTTCGCCCACGAGCCGCACCGGGCCGCGGTGGTGGCCGCGGGCACGGCCCTCCTGCTGGTGCCCACGCTCCCGGTTCCGAGGGCGCTGGTCCGCCTCTGCGGACTACTCGCGGGGGCGTCGCTGGCGATCTACCTGACCCACTACGCGCTGATGTCGGCGTTGAACGGGCTGCCGCAGGGGCTCGTCGTGCTCGCGTGTCTGGTCGGTGGCGTGGCGGTGCAGGAGCTGCTCGTCCGGGCGAGCGCCGCGCTGCGGGCCTCAGTCCGGATAGAAGCGGACCGGACCGCTGAGCTCCAGGCTCGCCCGGTCGCCCGGCTCCGGGGTCTCCGCGTTGGACGTCCGACAACGCAGCGCCGTGCCGCCGAGCTCGACCACCACGGTCGCGTCGTGCCCGTGGAAGATCACCTCGCGGACCCGGGCAGGCCCGCCGGGGCGTAACCGCACCTGCTCCGGCCGGATGAGGACCCGACCCGGACCGTCGGGGGCGGCCACCGGCAGTGGACCCAGCACGGTCGCCGCGCAGCCGTCGCGGACCGCCACGGGCAGCACGACGGCCTCACCGATGAAGGTGCCGACGCCGACGTCCGCCGGGGCGCCGTAGACCTCCCGGGGCGGGGCGACCTGGATGACCCGCCCGTCCCGCAGAACCGCCACCAGGTCCGCGACCCCGAGTGCCTCCTGCTGGTCGTGCGTCACCAGGACCGCGGTCGCGCCTGCTGTGTGCAGTGCCTCCCGCACCTGCTCGCGGACCTCGGCCCGCAGCCCGGCATCGAGCGCGCTGAACGGCTCGTCGAGCAGCACCAATGCCGGGTCGGGGGCCAGGGCACGGGCCAGGGCGACCCGCTGCTGCTGTCCTCCGGACAGCTCCGCTGGCATGCGGTCGCCGAGGTCGGCGAGACCCACCAGCTCCAGCATCTCCTGCACCCGCGTGCCTCTGCGGGTGGCCCGGTCGAGCCCGAATGCAACGTTTCCGGCCACCGACAGGTGGGCGAACAACGAGCCGTCCTGGGGAACCAGTCCGACCCGCCTGCGCTCAGGCGGCACGTCGACCCCGGGTCCGGCCACGACGCGCCCGCCGAGCCGGATCTCACCCGCCGCGACGGGATGGAAACCGGCCACGCAACGCAACAGGGTCGTCTTGCCGCTACCGGACTCACCCAGCACCGCGAGCAGTGCCCCCGGCGGCAGCTCGAGGTCCACACCGTGCAGCACCGGCACCCCGGGGTGCCCGGCGTGCACACCCGAGACCGCGAGACCGGTGCTCACCGGTGCGCCGCCCGATCGAGCAGGACACTCGGGACGGCCGCGACCACCACGAGGACCACGGCGTACGGTGCGGCGGCCGCGAAGGCGCCGGCCCCGGTGTGGCTCCACAGTTGTACCGCGAGGGTGTCCGTCCCGGTCGGTCGCAGCATCAGTGTCACCGGCAGCTCCTTGGCCACGGTCAAGAAGACGAGCGCCGCGCCGGCGATGATGCCGGGCAGCGCGCGAGGGAGGGTCACGCGGGCGAATGCCGCCGTCCGGCCACAGCCCAGCGAGCGGGCGACCTCCTCGTGGCCGACGGGTGCGGCCGCGACGGCGGTCCGCACCGCGCCCACGGCGAGCGGCAGGAAGAGGACGGCGTACCCGACGAGCAGCAGCGGCAGCTCCTGGTAGACCGCCGGGACCAGCCGAACCCCCACGAAGACCAGGGCGAGCCCGACGGTCACGCCAGGCAGTGCGTGTCCGGCGTACGCGGCGGTCTCAACGGCGGTCACCATGCGCCCGCGGTACCGCGCGGCGAGCACCCCGACCGGCAGCGCGAGGACCGTGGTCAGGACCGCACCGACCCCGGCGACCTGCAGGGTCGCGAACGCCGCGCCACCGAGACCCGCCCAGTCGATCCCCGCCGAGGTGCCGGCGAGGG
>NZ_JACBXB010000927.1 GCF_013870575.1 Pseudonocardia pini | reverse complement strand
CAGTGCGCCACCCCGGTCCGCGTCGCGCCGATGCGCTTCACGGCGGCATCGTCGAAGTGGATGCCGTGGGCGAACCAGACGTCGTCGCCGGTCCAGCCCAGCGACTCCACGTAGTCCAGCGGCGAGGAGCCGAAGCGCTCGCGGCAGAAGTCGTCCTCGTCGAGGGTCTCGGCGAGGTGGGTGTGCAGGCGGACACCCCTGCGCCGCGCCAGGAGAGCGGACTCGCGCATCAGGTCTCCGGTCACCGAGAACGGCGAGCACGGGGCCAGCGCGACCTGCAGCATCGAGCCCGGTGACGGATCGTGCCAACGGTCGATCGCGGCCTCCGACGCGGCCAGGACGGCGTCGCGGTCCTCGACGACGTGGTCTGGCGGCAGACCCCCGTCCTTGCGGCTCAGGTCCATCGAGCCGCGGCACGGGTGGAAGCGCAGGCCGACCTCCCGGGCGGCGCGGATCTCGGCGGCGAACACGTCGCCGCCCTCGCGCGGGAAGACGTAGTGGTGGTCCGTGCTGGTGGTGCAGCCGGTCAGGGCGAGCTGCGAGAGCGCGCCCGTCGCTCCGGTGTGGACGGCGTGCTCGTCGATGCCGGCCCACACCGGGTAGAGCGTGGTGAGCCACTCGAAGAGCGTGTGGTCGACGGCGAGGCCGCGGGTGACCCACTGGTAGAGGTGGTTGTGCGTGTTGACGAAGCCGGGGGTGAGCAGGCCGCCGCGGGCGTCGACCACCCGGTGGCCCTCCCGGTCCGGGGCCGGACCGGGGCCGACCGCGGTGATCCGGTTCGCCTCGACGACGACGTGGCCGCCGGCGATCTCCGCGCCGGTCACCGTCACGACGTGGGCGTTCTCGATGATCATCGCTGCGCCACCGCCCGCACGGCATCGAGGATCTTCTCGTAACCGGTGCACCGGCACAGGTTCCCGGCGAGGGCCTCGCGGATCTCGGGGTCGGTCGGGTTCGGGTTGCGCTCCAGGAGGTCCTTCGTGGACATCAGGAAGCCGGGGGTGCAGAAGCCGCACTGCACGGCGCCCTTCTCCACGAACGCCTGCTGGACGGGGTCCAGCTCCTCCCCCGCCAGGCCCTCGACGGTCGTCACCTCGCGGCCCTGGGCCTGGCCGGCCGCGACCAGGCACGCGCACACCGGGGTGCCGTCCAGGTAGACCGTGCAGGAGCCGCACTCCCCCTGCTCGCAGGCGTTCTTGGAGCCGGGCAGGCCCAACCGCTCGCGCAGGGCGTAGAGCAGGCTCTCGCCCTCCCACACGTCGTCCGCCTCGCGGCGGGTGCCGTTGACGGTCAGCTCGATCCTCATGCGGCGCTCCGGTTCTCGTCGCGGTAGGCGTCCCAGGCCCACGTCGCGGTGCGACGGGCCATCACGGACAGGGCGTGGAGGCGATAGGCGGCCGAGCCGCGGACGTCGTCGATCGGGGCCGCGGCGTCGCGCACCCTGCGGCCGAACTCCGCGGCCAGGTTCTCCGGCAGGGGGCGGCGGGAGTCCCACAGCCCGGCGGCCTCGAGCTCGCCTGCCAGGAAGGCGGCGGCCTCGGGAGCCGGCCGTGGGGTCGGGGCGGCCGAGCCGATCCCGGTGCCCACCGTCCGCGTCGCGGGGTGGAGGGCGAACCCGAAGGCCGACACCGCGATCACCATGGCGTTGCGGGTGCCGATCTTGGAGAACTGCTGCGGGCCGCTCGGCGGGGTGACCAGCACGGCCGAGATGAGCTCGTCGGGCTCCAGGACGCTGCGCTTGACGCCGGTGAAGAACTCGGCGACCGGCACCGTGCGCACCCCGCGAACCGAGGCGATCTCGACGGAGGCGAACGCGGCCAGCAGCGCCGGGTGCGAGTCCCCCGCGGGCGAGGCGGCGCCGACACGACCAGTGTCTGGGGCTGTTGCCGCTGATCGGCGTGTGGCGCGGGACCGGC
>NZ_JACBXB010000926.1 GCF_013870575.1 Pseudonocardia pini | reverse complement strand
ATGCTGCACGCCAGGGTGATCGCGGCGAGCCCGGAGGCGCACTGCCGGTCCACGGTCAGCCCGGGCACCCCGTCCCCGAGCCCCGCCCGCAGCGCCGCGACCCGCGCGGTGTTCCCCCCGGGACCGAACACGTTCCCGAGGACCACGTCGCGCACCGCGACCTCGCAGCCCGGAGTCCCGGGTGCTCTCCCCGGCGACATCTGCTCTGCCCCCCTCGCTGCGGGCAGGCCTGGTGCACCCGGTCCGCCCGGCTCCGGCTCACCTCTCCGCTCGCCCGCGACGACGCCCACGTCGGCGAGCAGCGCACGCAGCACCGGAGCCGCCAGCTCGTCCGCGCTCAGCGCCTTCAGCACCCCACCCGCGTTGCCGATCGCGGTGCGACGGGCGGCGATCACCACCGGCTCACTCACCGCTCTCCCCCGCCACGCCCGACCGCGCCGCCGACGAACCCACCCCGCCAGGAACCCCCGACCCGGCCCGCACCCCGGCAAGCACCCTGACCCCGGCAGGCGCCGGAATCCCAGCAGCCACCCTCAGCCCAGCAGCCACCCCAGCCCGACCGACGCCGCGAGCCCGACCGACACCCTCAGCCGAACCCCCGGCCCACCCGCCACCCGCAGCAGTGCGGGCAGAGCAAAGGGCCCGCGACGACGACACAGGGCAGCGAGGCCGGTCAGCCCGACCACCACCCCCGACCCGACCGACACCCCCAGCCGAACCCGAACCCCCAGCCCATCCGACACCCGCAGCGGCGCGGGCAGAGCAAAGGGGGTCGGCCGGGCGAGCGGCATCCACAGCCCCACCGGCACCCGCAGTCCCACCGACACTCACAGCCCCAGGAGCCCCCGCTCCCCACCCGACACCCGCAGCAGTGCGGGCAGAGCAAAGGGCCCGCGACGACGACCCGGGGCGACCCGGCCCGCCCGCCGGCGACCGCAACCACGGCCACAGACGCAGCACCGACAACCGCATCAACACCGACAACCGCATCAACCGCGTCAGCAACACCAGCCGCGGCCCGACCACCCTCATCGCAGCGTCTCCGCGTCCAGAGTGCCCGCAGTTACTGCCTCGGTGAGCGCGGCCCGGGCGGGCTTCCCCGCGGGCGTGCGAGGGATCTCCTTGGTGCGCAACCAGATCCGGGGCCGTTTGCGGGGTTCCAGGCCCGCCGCGGCCGCGGCGCGGAGATCGGCCAAGGCGGGGTCGCCCTCCACCACCGCGGTGACCACCGCGCCCAGCCGCGGGTGCGGGGTCCCGGCGACGACGACGTCGGCGAGCCCGGGGACGGGGCGCAGCACCGCCTCCACCTCCTCCGCGGCCACGAGCAGCCCGCCGGAGGAGATCGTGGCGGACTCCCTGCCGTGCACCGTGAGCACACCGTCCACGAAGGACACCCGGTCGCCGACGCTGCTCCACTCCGGAGCCGGGTCGAGCACACCACCGCGGAGCCTGCCGTCCACGCTCAGCGGCGAGCGGACCCACAGCTCGTCCGCTCGGACCTGCAGATCCACACCCGCGACCGGCCGCAGCACGCCCTCGCGCCGGATCGCGATCAGGGAGTGCTCCGCCGAGCCGTAGTACTCGAGGAGCTCCGGGCGGCGCAGCGCCTGCGGCACATGGGCTCCGCCACAGACGACGGTGTCCAGCTCCACGTCCGCGATCTCCGGCAGCATCGCGGGGACGACGTGGGTCGTGGCCGCGCCGCGGGCGACCGCCGCGGTCAGCCGGGGCGCGAGACGCAGCTCGACGCCGCACCAGAGGGCGTGCAGGGCACCGAAGAGGAACAGCGACGAGCTCAGCGGGCCCGCGACCAGCACGGGGCTCGGGACCGGACCGAGGGCCTCGAAGCTGCGCAGCCACGACCGGCGGGAGCGCTGCAGGACCTTCGGCGTCCCGCTGCTGCCCGAGGTCGTGGG
>NZ_JACBXB010000925.1 GCF_013870575.1 Pseudonocardia pini | reverse complement strand
AGCCCGAGTGGGCGGCGCCGCCGTGCACCAGCACCAGGCCGCGGGGTCCCGGGTCCCCCCAGGCGCGGTAGTGCACGCGGGCACCCTCCACGTCCACGTCGTGGTGCTGGGGCTGGTGGGCGATCGCCTCGCGGAACCAGCGCGGGGCGTCGTCGGTCGGGCTCACGCGCACGATCGTCGCACGCCCTCAGGCCTCGAGCCGGTAGCCCATCCCCGCCTCGGTCAGGAGGTAGCGCGGGTGGGCCGGGTCCGGTTCCAGCTTGCGCCGCAGCTGCGCGAGGTAGACCCGCAGGTAGTGCGCGTTGCCCTCGTACTGCGGCCCCCAGACCCGGCGCAGCAGCTCGCGCTGTCCCACGAGCCTGCCGCGGTGCTCGGCCAGCATCTCGAGGATGCCCCACTCGGTGGGCGTCAGATGGACGGGCTCGTCGCCCCGGCGGACCCGTTTGGCCTGTAGGTCCACGGTCAGCTCGCCGAGGCGCAGCACGGGGTCCGTCGCCGCCGCGGGACCCGCTGCGCCCCGCCGGACGGCCGCGCGCAGCCGGGCCAGGAGCTCGTCCATGCCGAAGGGCTTGGTCACGTAGTCGTCCGCGCCCGCGTCGAGGGCCGCGACCTTCTCCCCCGAGTCCGTGCGTGCGGAGAGCACGATGATCGGCACCGGGCTCCAGCCGCGGATTCCGGCGATGACGTCCGCACCGTCGAGGTCGGGCAGGCCCAGGTCGAGGACCACGACGTCGGGGCGCCGGTCCGCCGCGGCCCGCAGCGCCGCGGTCCCGTCCACGGCCAGCGTGACGTGGTAGCCCTGCGCGGTCAGGTTGATCCGCAGGGCCCGGGCGATGGCGGGGTCGTCGTCGACGACGAGCACCCGGGTCTGCGACACGGGCCCATTCACTCACATCCGGCGGGAGTGACGGGCGTCGCAGCGGGGATCACCCCTCGACGGCGACGCGGTTGAGTGGACGGACCCGCCCGTAGCGCCGCCGGAGGACCCCGTGACGTCACTGCTCGACCCGATCACCCTGCGCGGGGTCACCGCGCGCAACCGCATCTGGCTCGCGCCGATGTGCCAGTACTCCTGCGCCGCGGACGGGGTGCCCACCGACTGGCACCTCGTGCACCTCGGGGCGCGCGCCACGGGCGGGTTCGGGCTGGTCATGACCGAGGCGGCGGCGGTCACCGCCGAGGGCAGGATCTCCCCGGAGGACGCCGGCATCTGGACCGACGAGCAGGCCGCGGCCTGGGCACGGATCGCCGGCTTCGTGCGCGACCAGGGCGCCGTCCCGGCGATGCAGCTCGCGCACGCCGGTCGCAAGGCCTCGGTGCAGGCGCCGTTCCGCGGCACCGGGCCGGTGCTCCCGGAGGAGGGCGGCTGGGAGGCCGTGGCGCCGGCGGACCTCGCCTACCCGGGCTTCGCGACGCCGCGCGGGCTCACGCAGGAGGAGATCGCGGAGGTGGTCACGGCCTTCGCCGCGGCCGCCCGGCGCGCCGCGGCCGCGGGCTTCGAGGCGGTCGAGCTGCACGCCGCGCACGGCTACCTGCTGCACCAGTTCCTCTCCCCGCTGTCCAACCTCCGCACGGACGGCTACGGCGGGTCGTTCGAGAACCGCACCCGGATCGTGCGCGAGGCCGCCACGGCCGTCCGCGCCGCGCTGCCGGAGGACGCGGCGCTGTTCGTCCGGCTGTCCGCGAGCGACTGGGTCGAGGGCGGCTGGACCGCCGAGGAGACGGTGGAGCTCTCCGCGCTGCTCGCGGGCCTCGGCGTCGACCTCGTCGACGTCAGCTCCGGCGGCCTCGACGCCCGCCAGGACATCCCGGTCGGCCCCGGCTACCAGGTCCCCTTCGCCCGCGACGTGCGGCAGAAGGCCGGGATCGCCACCGGCGCCGTCGGCCTGATCACCGACCCCGCCCAGGCCCAGACGATCCT
>NZ_JACBXB010000924.1 GCF_013870575.1 Pseudonocardia pini | reverse complement strand
CCGCGGAGCGGGACCTCACGGCCGGGCTGCTGGCCGACATCGACTCCGGCGCGCTCAGCTGGCCCGCCGACCCCCGCGACCTGGAGGGGGTGCCTCCGGTGTAGGCCACGAGATCCCGGGCGGGGACGCGGCAACGTCCCCACCCGGGCAGACCCCGACCCTCCGCGCGGGACGGCCCGGACCAGCATCGCGAGCCTACCCGCGCGGTTCCTTCACTCCTCGAGGAGAACCGCATGTCCGTGGAGACCGTGCTCGCCGCGATCACCGCCGCCTGGGACGCGGGGGACGCCGCCGCGTTCGCCGCCCCCTTCACCGCCGACTGCACCTACGTGGTGTTCGACGGCACCGTCCTGCACGGCCGCCAGGCCGTCGAGGACGTGCACCGCTTCCTGTTCGACGGCCCGCTCAAGGGCTCCCGGCTCACCCCGCCGCCCGGGGCCCCCGCCCCGGAGGTCACGGTGCGGGAGGTGGGCCCCGGCGTCGTGGATGTGGTGAACGCGTCGGGCGGGATCCGGCCCGACGACGTCGACATCGTGCCGGACGAGCGCCGGTCGGTGGTGTCGTACGTGCTGGTCAGACAGGGTGCGGAGTGGAAGGTGAGCGCCTTCCAGAACACCCGCCGGGCCTGAGCGGCCTGGGCCCGGGTCGTCGGCCCGCGCCCAGGTCGTCACCCTTCACGGCGCGCGTCCGCTTGGGTGCGGCCGGTACATGCGTCAGGATCGGGGGGTGAACGCGACCGAGACGACGTCGGACACCCACGTCCAGGGGGTGGCCCCCGGGCCGGGCATGCCCGCCCGCGCGTTCGACCGGCTGATCGGCGACACCACCGGGTTCACCGCCCAGCTCAAGACCACCGTGCGCCGGATGGGGCTCGGCGAGGCCAACAAGCGGCTCCTGGTGATCGGCTGCGGGAGCGGCGCGGTCGTGAAGGGTGTGCAGGAGGACGCCCCCGGCTGGAAGGTCGTCGCGTTCGACGAGTCCCACGAGCTCGCCCGGCAGGCCCAGCGGCGGCCCGGGGGCTGGCCGAACGACTACCGCTTCTTCACGGGGACCTTCGGCACCCTCGACGACGTCCTGGAACAGGAGGGGCTCGCCGGTCGCTTCGACGCGATCCTCGTCGTGTTCCAGATGCGCCACCAGCGCAACCTCGACGACACCCTCGGCTACCTCAAGGACCTGCTGCTGCCCGGCGGGACGCTGGCCGTGCACGAGTACGCCGTGCGCGGCAACCGCAACAGCCGGTCGCGGTGGGCGGCGCTGTGCTGGCTGGACTACCTGCCCCGCATCCGTGCCCACGGGCGGGTGCCCGGCGCCGTCGACTTCCTGTGGCGGTCGGTGGTCCGGTTCGACGGCGCCGTCGAGTTCGCCGAGCGGCTGCGGCACTCGCTGTTCACGGACGTCCGCGTGCAGACCTTCGCGGGCCGCCAGGAGCACATCCTCTACACGTTCCTCGCCCGGTCGCCGAAGGCCGGTGCCCGGCCGGAGGCCGTCTCCGAGGACGTCTCCGAGACCGACGCGCTGTCCTCCGGTCCCGCTCCCGTCGGGGCGGTGAGCGCGGAGTCCTCGCGGCTGCACCACGTGCCCGAGCAGGAGCCGCGCGGGGACGCCCGGGGCGAGCCGGACCTCCTCACCCACCGGCCCGTGAGCTGGGGTGGGGCGGGCTCCGGGGTGGACACGGGTGCCGGCTCCGAGGCGGACCCGGAGGCCGAGACGCCCGCCGAAGGGATCCCGGCGGTCTCTGCCCGCCCCAGCCCGAGCCCCCGCCCGCACCCCGTTCCGCGGGAGCGGGAGAGCGCCGACGACCTGCATGCCGACGACCTGCGTTCCGACGACCTGCATGCCGACGACCTGGACGACGACGACTTCGAGGTCGCCGACGACTTCCACCTCGACGGCGACCTGGACGACGACCTGGACGACT
>NZ_JACBXB010000923.1 GCF_013870575.1 Pseudonocardia pini | reverse complement strand
CGGCGCCCGCCTTGAACACCGCGAGCAGCGCGACCACCATCTCCACGTCGCGCCCGAGCAGGACCGCCACCGGGCTCTCCGGGCCGACCCCGCGGTCGAGCTCGGCGTAGGTCAGCGAACGGTCGCGGCAGACGACCGCCTCGGCGTCCGGCCTGCTCCGCACCCAGGAGCCGAACTCCTCCAGGCAGGAGCCGCGCGGCCGGGCGGGCACGTGCGTGGTGCCCAGCTCCAGCACCGCGGCGTCCTCGGACTCCGCGCGCAGCCGGAGGCGCCCGACGGGCCGGTCCGGGTCGGCGACGATCCCGTCCAGCGCCCGGACCAGCCGCTCCCCGATGTCGCGCACCTCGTCCTCACCGAGCGCCGCGGGCTGGTACCCCAGCCCGATCACGATCTCCTCGTGCGGCAGGACGACCACGGTGAGCGGGTAGTGCGTGGCGTCGACGATGTCGACGCCCGCGAGCTCGAGGCCGTCGGCCGCGGAGACCCGCCGCCGGTCCGAGAGCGGGAAGTTCTCCATCACCAGCAGCGTGTCGAACAGCTCGCCCGCGCCGACCGCCCGCACGATCTCGGGCAGCCCCACGTGGTGGTGCTCGGTCATCGCGGCGCCCTGGGCGTGGACCCGCTCGAGCAGCTCGCCCACGGTGGTGCCGGGCCGGGCGGCCACGCGCACGACGATCGTGTTGCCCAGCTGCCCCACCATCGTCTCGACGCCCTCGACCTCGGGCGGACGCCCGGAGACCGGACAGCCGAACAGCACGTCCCGGCGCCCGGTGAGGTGGCCGAGCACGATGCCCCACGCGGTCTGCAGGAGCGTGGTCAGGGTGATCCCGCGGTCGCGGGCGAACGCGCGGAGCCGGGCGGTGCGCTCGGCCCCCACCTCCACCGTCAGCCGGTGCGGACGCTCGACGAGCGCGGAGCCCGCGGGAACCAGGCGGGTCCCCTCGTCGACCCCGCCGAGCACCTCCAGCCAGGCGCGCAGCGCCTCGTCGCGGTCGCGCCCCGCGAGCAGGCGGTGGTAGTCGGCGAGGTCGGGGCCCGGGGGGACCGGGGTGCCACCCTCCTGCTCGGCGTAGATCCCCAGCAGGGCACGGCCGACGATCGGCATCGACCATCCGTCGAGCAACGCGTGGTGGTTGACGAGGACCAGCCGGTGCTCGTCGGCGGCGAGCCGGACGAGCAGGAACCGGATCAGCGGCGGCGTGGCCGGGTCGAAGGGCCTGCCCATCCGCTCGTCCGCGACCCGGGTGAACGCCTCCTCCCGCGCGGCGGGCTCCAGCCCCGACAGGTCGACGACCTCCCAGTCCAGCTCGGCGTCCTCGGGGATCACCGCGACGGCGTCGCCGTCGGTGGTGACGGTCAGGAACGTGCGCAGTGCCGGGTACCGGACCAGCAGCTCGGCCGCGGCCGCCCGCATCCGCTCCGCCGAGACCGGGCCGACCAGCCGGATCCGGGCCTGGACGACGTAGACGTCGGTGTCCTGCTCCTGGCGCGCGAGGGTGTGGAACGCCAGCCCGACCTGCAACGCCGTCGCGGGCAGCACGTCGGTGATCCGGTGGTCGCGCTCGATGACGTCGATCGTGGCCTGGTCGATTCGCACCAGCGGCAGGTCGGACGGGGTGAGCCCGGCCCCGCCCGGCTCCGCGTCGAGCCGCTCGGCGTGCGCGTGCAGCGCCGCGCACGCCCGCTCCCAGCATCCGGCCAGCTCGGCGAGGTCGGTCTCGTCGAGGATCTCGCCCGCCGCCGTCCAGTCGACCGCCAGCCGCGGCGCACCGTCGTTCTCGTGCACGAAGCAGTTGAGCGCGAGTACCTGCTCGAGGGCCTTGCCCTCGGGCTCGACGACCGCGAACGCGTCCCGCTCGGGCAGCGACCAGCCGGGCCCGACGTCCCCGGCGAACCGGCCGAGGTAGTTCAGCACGACCTCCGGCGGGCCC
>NZ_JACBXB010000922.1 GCF_013870575.1 Pseudonocardia pini | reverse complement strand
GCCGCCGCGGGACCGCGGGCAGGGGAGTGGGCGGCGCGCTGATCGCCGTCAGGCTGCGGAGGGGGTAGCGGGCCGCGAACACGTACCCGACGTGCCCGCCCCAGGCGTTGCCGACCCAGTCCACCTCCGGTCCGAGGTCGAGTGTGCGCAGGACGTGGGCCGCGGCGTCGGCGCAGCCGTCGAAGGTGAAGCGGCGCGGGGGCCGTCCGCCGCGGCCGTGTCCGGGGCCGTCGAGCAGGACCAGCGTGCGGTGCGCCGCCAGGGCCGGCCGGACCAGGTCCCACTGGTGCAGGTCCAGGAACAGGCTGTGCCACAACAGGGCGGGAGGGCCGGAGCCCTCGACCTCGACGTGGACGGGACCGATCCCGGTGTCGATCTCCACGAGTGCCTCCTCAATATGCTCCGGAATCCGAAGCTTCGGAATCCGGAGTATGCTGGGCCATCGTGCACCCGTCAACCCGCCCCCTGCCGACCGACCGGCTCGCCGTCGGTCAGGTGCTCGTCCGCCTCCTGCAACGGTTCCGCAAGGAGGTGTTCGCGGCGGCGGCCGAGCACGGCGTGACCGACCTGCGCGAGGCGCACCTGCAGGTCTTCGGGAACGTGGGGGTCGACGGCGTCCGGCTCACCGCCCTCGCCGCGCGGGCGCAGCTCAGCCTCGCCGCGTGCGCCGAGCTGGTGGACGACCTGCAGCGCAAGGGCTACCTCGAGCGGCGGCCGGACCCGGCGGACGGGCGGGCCAAGCTGATCGTGCCCACGGCGCAGGGCAGGCGGGTGCTGGCGCTGGCCGGGGAGCGGGTGGCCGAGATCGAGACGGCGTGGGGCGACCGGGTGGGGCCCGAGGAGTTCGAGCACGCGATGCGCGTGCTGGACCGGCTCGTCGTCGCGCTCGACGAGGACCGGGGCGGTCGCGACCGCTGACCCGCCCGGGGCACGGAGCCCGACACGACGACACCCGGCCGCCCATCGGGCGCCGGGTGTCGTCGAGAGGGGCGTCGAGCTACTTCTTGAAGACGTCCTTGGCGGCGTCCTTGACCTTCTCGCCCGCCTGCTTGACGTGGCCCGAGGCCTGGTCGCCCTTGCCCTCGGCCTGCAGCTCCTCGTCGTCGGTCGCGCGGCCGACGCCCTCCTTGGCCTTGCCCTTGAGCTCCTCGGCCTTGTTGTCGATCTTGTCGTCCATCGCCATGGCTGCTCCCTGAGGTCGGCTGGGCCGGTCGATCGGCCGGTGGACCGGGGGTACCCGGCCTGCGGCGTTGTGAACACGAACGGCCCTGCGGGGTGCTGCGCAGGGCGCCGCGCCGGTTCAGTCCGGCTCGCCGAGACGGTCGGTCAGCTCGCTGATCTGCTCGCGGGCGGCGGCGAGCTCGTCGGTGCGGGTGCGGAGGTCGGCGCGAGCGGTGTCGAGCTCGGCGGTGGTGTGCCGTCGGGCGTCGTCGGAGCGGCGGAGGGCCGAGTCGCTGTCGTCGAGGCGGTGTTCGAGGTCGAGGATGGTCTGGGCGGAGACGAGTGTGTGGCCCTCGTCGAGGAGCTCGCGCAGCCGGGCGGCGTGGGCGAGCTGGCGGCGGGAGTAGCGGCGGTGCCCGCCGTCGGTGCGGTGGGGGTGCAGGACGCCGGAGGTGTCGAGGCTGCGCAGGAAGGCAGGCTGGACGCCGAGGAGCTCGGCGGCCTGTCCCATGGAGACGGCCGGGTAGTCCTCGTCGTCCAGCCTGCTGAGGTTGTCGGTCAAGGGTTCTGGGTCTCCGGTGTCGTCATCGTCCTCCTGGGGTGTCGGTCGTCGGGGCAGGGTTCGTGCTGGTCACCGACCTCCCGGCGCGGGCTGCGGCCGGTCGGCGGGCAGGGGCGGGGTCAGGCGCTCGAGGCGGACGGCCGGCTCTGCTCGACCTCCCTCGGGGTGTCGGCGAGGGCGGTGTGTCCCGCGACGGTGTCGTCGGCGCCGGCGT
>NZ_JACBXB010000921.1 GCF_013870575.1 Pseudonocardia pini | reverse complement strand
CGGGGCACTGCGTCTCGGCCGCGCGGGCGAGGGTCGCGTGCGCCGCGTCCGGATCGGCGTCGAGGAGCTCGACGATCCCGTCCTCCTCGCGCTGGTCGAACAGGTCGGGCGCGGTCATCGCGCACTGCCCCGCGCCGACGCACTTCTCCTGGTCCGCCTCGATGTGCACGGCCCGCCTCCTCACCAGGTGACCGGCAGCGCGGTCACGCCGCCGGTGATGTGGCCGGTCCGGACGTCGAGCTCGTCGACCTGCGCGGCCAGGCGGAGGTCCGGCAGCCTGCGGGCGAGCGTCGAGAACACGGTGCGCAGCTCCACCCGGGCGAGGCTCGCGCCGATGCAGAAGTGCGCCCCGTGCCCGAAGCCGAGGTGGGTCCGTTCCTCGCGGTCCGGGTCGAAGTCCTCGGCCGCGGCGTACACGCCGGGGTCCCGGTTGGCCGCGTTGACCGAGAGGATCAGCGCGTCGCCGCGCTCGATCCGCACGCCCGCCAGCTCGACGTCCTCGTGGGCGTAGCGCAGCAGGCCGAGGTCGCCGGGGGCGCCGAGGCGCATGATCTCCTCGACGGTGGCGTCGACCCGTCCCGCCGGGTCCGCGACGAGCTCCGCCCAGTGCTCGCGGTGGGTCATCAGGAGGAGCGTGCCGAGGCCGATCCGGTTCACCGTGGTCTCGTGCCCCGCGAACAGCAGCCCGACGGCGAGGCGGGTCATCTCGGCGTAGTCGAACGCCTCGTCCGCGGCCTGGGCGGCCACGAGGTCGGAGATGACGTCCTCGCCGGGGTCGCGGCGCTTGGCTTCGGCGAGCCCCGCCATGTAGCGACCGAACCGCGTACGTGCCTCGTGCGCGTCGTCGCCCTCGGACGCGGTGGCCATGCGGTCGGAGAGGTC
Source organism: Pseudonocardia pini (assembly GCF_013870575.1). GTDB lineage: Bacteria > Actinomycetota > Actinomycetes > Mycobacteriales > Pseudonocardiaceae > Pseudonocardia > Pseudonocardia pini. The sequence continues at coordinate 1,056 of NZ_JACBXB010000921.1, read as the reverse complement.
CCGGAAGAGCTCGCCGTCGGACTCGGGCACACCGAGCAGGGCGCAGATGACCGCGACCGGCACCGGGAGGGCCAGCAGCTCGTGCATGTCGACGACCGGGTTCCCGGACCGGGCCGCGAGCATCCGGTCGATGCACCCGTCGACCAGGCCCTGGACGTCGTCGGTCAGCAGGGTCATCCGCTTGGCGGAGAACGCGGGCGCGAGCAGCCTGCGCATCCGGTCGTGGTCGGCCCGCTCCGTCTCGTAGCTGCCGGTGGGGCCCTCCTGGACGGCGGCGGTGGTGATCCGCGAGGCCTGCTCGGGCGCCGGGTGCGAGCGACCGAACCGCTTGTCCCCCAACAGCTGCTTGACCTCGTCGAAACGCGTGACCAGCCAGGCCGGATCGCCCGCGGGCGTGGTCACGGCGGCGACGGGGGCCTCGCGGCGCAGGACGTCGTACAGCGGGGCGAGCTCGAGGACGTTGGGACGGGCGAAGGGCAGCCGACGCTCGGTGGTGGTCAACGGATCTCCTTCCGACTGTGCTCCCGACGGTAGACATTGTTGGCAGTTACTGCCACTTATAGTGCTCGATAGGGTCGGCGGGTTCCGACAGGAGGGGGCGGCGGGTGACGACCGAGACCGGACCGGCCCGCCGCGGCCGCCCACCGCTGACCGAGGAGCAGCGGCAACGGCAGCGGACCGAGATCTCCCGGCACGCCGTGCGGCTGTTCCGCGCACAGGGCCTCGCCGCGACCTCGGGCGCGCAGATCGCCGAGGCGGCCGGGGTGTCGGAACGGACCGTGTGGCGCTGGTTCCGCAGCAAGGAGAGCTGTGTGGCGCCGCTGCTGCGCAGCTCGCTCTCCTCCTTCGAGGAGGTGCTGCGCGCCTGGCCCCGCGACCGCGGGCTGGTGGAGCACCTCCGCACGGCGTACCCGGTGGCGGGACCGGAGGTCGACGACGTGCTCGCCGTCGTCCGCATGACCCGGACCGAACCCGGGTTGCGGGCCGTGTGGCTGCTGCTCCACGAAGGCGCCGAGGCCACGCTGACCGAGGTCTTCGCGCGCAGGCTCGGCCTGC
>NZ_JACBXB010000920.1 GCF_013870575.1 Pseudonocardia pini | reverse complement strand
ACCATCAGCCACGGGGCGAACCGCTCGGTGTGGTCGTGGTCGGAGTGCTGCTCCGGGGGCGTGGGTCGGCCGAGCAGGCGGGGCAGATGGTCCCGTACGGCGGCCACGGCGGCGAGCACGACGATCACGACCCCGCCGGCGAGGACCCACCAGCGGTGGTCCGGGCGGACGTAGCGGAGCACGGTGTCGTCCGTGCTGATCCGGATCATCGTGCCGCCGAGGAGCAGCAGGATGACGTTCTGCGTGTCGCGGTGCACGTCAGATCCCCACCACGAGCCCGGCGGCCGGCGCACAGAGCACGGCGACCACGAACGTCGTCGGCGCGAACCGGGCCGCGAAGGCGCGGCCGAAGGTCCCCACCTGCAGGGCGAACAGCTTCACGTCGACAGCGGGCCCGACGACGAGGAAGACCAGCCGGGGCAGCAACGGGAGCGCCGTGAGGGACGCGGCCACGAAGGCGTCCGCCTCGCTGCACAACGCCAGCACCACGGCGAGCAGCGCCATGACGACGACGGCGAGGACGAGGTTCCCGGCGAGGGTGGCGGTCCACGAGGCGGGGACGAACACCGTCAGCACGGCGGAGAACAGGGCCCCGAGGACGAGGAACCCGCCCGCCGAGACCAGGTCGTGGCGGGCGGTCTCCGCGAACACGGTCCAGCGGCGCGTGCCGGGAGCGGTGTGCGGGGTGCGGCGGACCCGGTCGAGGATCCACTCGGGGCGTCCGAACCGTTGCCACAGCCAGCCCGTCACACAGGCGGTGGCGAGAGCGCCCAGGAAGCGGGCGAGGGCCATCCGGGGCTCGTTCGGGAACGCGACGAGCGTGGCCACGATGACGACCGGGTTCACCGCCGGTGCGGCGAGCAGGAAGGTCAGCGCGGCCGCGTCCGGCACGCCCTGGCCGATCAGCCTGCGCGCGACCGGGACCGAGGCGCACTCACAGCCGGGGAGGGCGACGCCCGCGAGGCCCGCCACCGGCACCGCGGCGGCGGGGCGGGACGGGAGGAACCGGCGCAGCGCGGCGGGGGAGACGAACGCGGTGAGCGCGCCGGAGAGCAGGACACCGAGGACGAGGAACGGCAGTGCCTGGACGACCACGGCCACGAACACCGTCGCCGCGATGCCCACCGCGGGCTCGGCCATCGCCTCGGCGAGCACCGGCCGCAACGGGAACGACGCCAGGAGGACCAGGCACAGGATCGGGAGCGACCACACTCGCGCGGGACGTGTGAGGGTCCGGGACACGGTGCTGATCGTTCCAGACGACCACACCGCCACGGGGCTGATTCGACGAACCGGCGTGGGGCGCCGCGGCGATCGCCCCCACCCTGGCCGTCGCGGTCAGTTCGGTCCGCCTCCGCCGCCCGCTCCGCCCTGGGAGGCCTGGACGGTGGCGGAGGGCAGGAGGACCTGCTGGCCCTCGGCGAGTCCGGACCGGACCTCCGTGAACTCGTCACCCACCAGCCCGGAGGTGAAGGTCCTGGTCGTGGAGCCGTCGGCGCCGGGGACCGTGACGGTGGAGGCCTCGTCGCCCTGCCGGACCGCGGCGGTCGGCACCCGGAGCACGTCGTCGCGGGACTCGGTGCGGACCACGGCCTGGGCGGTCTGCCCGTCCTTGAGCCGGGGGTCGCCACCGTTGAGCACGATGGTCGCGTAGTAGCTGACCACGCCCGAGATCTGGTCGGCGGTCGGCGCGACGGCCACCACGGTCCCGGGCACCGTCAGCCCGGGGACCGCGTCGGCGGTGACGTCGACGGGCTGGTTCGCCACGATCTTCGCGGCGTCGCTCTCCTCGAACGGGACGACCAGCTGGAAGGTGGTCAGGTCGTTCAGCGTGATGAGGGGGCCGCCGGTGGGGGAGGCCGTGCCGACCGCGGCGGTGGTGCCGACGGCGGCGGGGATGCGGGCGTCGGTGCCGTAGGGCTCGGTCGAGAAGGTCTCACCGAC
>NZ_JACBXB010000919.1 GCF_013870575.1 Pseudonocardia pini | reverse complement strand
GCCGACCGCATCACCACCCTGTCCGACGACGACCGACGCGCGCTGCTCGCCGCGACGCGTGCCCTGGCCGCCCTCACCGAACCGACGACCGAGGGGGAGAAGCCGTGAGTGTTCACGGAGCCTCAGCCAGCCCGTTCCGCCAACCGAAGGCCGTCTGGGCGGTCGCCTTCGCCTGCGTCATCTCGTTCATGGGGATCGGGCTGGTCGACCCGATCCTGCCCGCCCTCGCCGACCAGCTGCAGGCCAGTCATGCGCAGGTCGAGCTGCTGTTCACCAGCTACCTCGTGGTCACCGCGCTCGCGATGCTGGTCACCGGCTGGGTGTCGAGCCGGATCGGGGCCAAGCGCACCCTGATCGCCGGGCTGGTGCTGATCGTGGTGTTCGCCGCCGCGGCCGGGGCCGCGGGTGGGATCGGCGGCATCGTCGGCTTCCGCGCGGGCTGGGGCCTGGGCAACGCGCTGTTCATCGCGACGAGCCTGGCCGTGATCGTGGGATCCGCCAGCGGCGGGTTCGGCGGCGCGATCGTGCTCTACGAGACCGCGCTCGGCGTGGGCATCGCCACCGGCCCGCTGCTCGGTGGGCTGCTCGGGAACCTCTCGTGGCGCGGCCCGTTCTTCGGGGTCGCGGCGCTGATGCTGGTCGCGCTGGTCGCGACCGTGGTGTTCGTCGACCCGACGCCGAAGCCCGCGGAACCGTCGAAGCTCTCCGAACCGCTGGTCGCGCTGAAGCACCGCAGCCTGCGGACCACCAGCCTGGTCGGGCTGCTCTACAACTGGGGCTTCTTCACGCTGCTCGGCTACGCGCCGTTCCTGATGAACCTGTCGGCGCTGCGGCTGGGCGCGGTGTTCTTCGCGTGGGGCATCCTGGTCGCCCTCTTCGCGGTGTTCGGCGCCACGTTCCTGAAGGACCGCTTCGGCACCGCCCGCACCCTGTACGGCTCGCTGATCTGCGTCGCGGTCATCCTCGCGGTGATCGGGACGTTCTCCGGGTCGGTGCCCACGGTGATCGTCGCGGTGATCCTGTCCGGTGCGTTCGTCGGGCTGAACAACACGCTGGTCACGACGGCGGTCATGAGCATCTCGCCGGTCCCGCGCAACGTCGCCAGCGCCACCTACGGGTTCGTCCGGTTCATCGGCGGCGGGCTCGCCCCGTTCGTCGCGGGCCTGGTGGCCGCGGCGGTGAACGTGCACCTGCCGTTCTGGATCGCGGCGGTCGTCGTGCTCGCCGGTGCGGCGCTGCTGACCACGGTGCACGGGCCCCTGGAGCAGGCCGACGCGACCGACGAGTCGGAGGAGGCCGAGGAGGCCGTCACCGAGGTCCCCGCGGTCGAGGAGGAGGCGATCCTCGCCGAGGACGCGCTGCGGCACGACCAGCAGCACGGAGCCCGTCGATGAGCTTCGAGTACGGCGTGGACGGACCCCGGGCGATCGTGGTCGGGATCGACGGGTCGGAGACGGCCTACCGCGCGCTGCACTACGCGGTCGGCCAGGCCCGGCGCCAGGGCGGGCGGGTCGTGGCGGTCTACGCCGACCGGATCCCGTCCCTGGCCTTCGCGACGGCCGTGCCGCTGGCCGCCACCGCCGTCGTCGACCCGGCGACGGACACCCTGCTCGAGGAGCTGCGGACCGCCGTCGAGCAGCTCGGGACCGAGTACGGGGTCCCCTCCGCCTTCGAGATGATCACCGGCGACCCGGTCAACGCCCTGGTCCGCGTGGCCGAACGGGAGCGCGCCGACGCGATCCTGGTCGGCGCCAGCGTGCAGGCGGGCCACAAGCTGTTCGGCTCGGTGGCCATGCGCGTGGTGAAGACGGGCCGCTGGCCCGTCACGGTGGTTCCCTAGATGTAGGTACCGGGTGCGGGGTGTAGGGGATGCAGCCCGCGCCCGCCCAGCTCGGGCGGGGCGTCGACCGTGTCGCCGGTGCGTTCGCCGAGCCACCCCGACAGGTC
>NZ_JACBXB010000918.1 GCF_013870575.1 Pseudonocardia pini | reverse complement strand
ACAGCAGCGGCGCCGCGACGGTGCGCAGGGTGTCGAGCCGGGTCTCGTGCCGGCGCCACAGCCCGGCCTCGGCGAGCTTCACCGCCGTCCCGACCAGGGCGACCGTGGTGGGGTGGATGGTCTCCGCCGGGCCGCTGACGTCCACGACGCCGAGCAGCTCACCGGTCCGCGGATCGTGCACGGGGCAGGCGGTGCAGGTCCACACGTGGTGCGAGCGCACGAAGTGCTCGGCGGCGAACAGCTGCACCGGCGCGCCCTCGGCGAGCGCGGTCCCGATCGCGTTCGTGCCGACGGAGCCCTCGGACCAGTCCGCGCCCTCGGTGAAGCCGAGCGAGTCCGCGCGGTGCCGGACGCGGGTGGAGCCCTCCCGCCAGAGCAGGACGCCGTCCGCGTCGGTGATCACCATGACGTGGCGGGCGTCCTCGGCGACCGAGGTCAGCGCGGCGCGCAGCTCCGGGAGCACCCGCTGCAGCGGCGAGCCGCCCCGGCGCCGCTCCACCTCGTCCGCGGCCAGAGGCCCGGCGGGTTCGCCGTGCTCCGGGTCGACACCCTGCGCGAGGACCCGCCGCCAGGACCGGGCGACCAGCGTGCGGAGCACCGCGGAGGGCCGGTCCCCGGCGAGCGTCGCGTCGTGCAGGTGGGCGAGCGTCCGTGCGTGCCGCCCGACGTCCGTCCCGGGCCGAACCGCGCACACCCCGCCCTCGGACCACCCTCGGCCGGTCACGTGTCCTCCGCCCCGCCCCGTGACGACGTTGGGGTCGGGACGTGTCCCACACCCTAACGAGCCTGCCGGTGGGCGGCCCCGTCCGACCGGTCAGGCTGCGGCGGGCTCCCGCTCCGTCCCGACGACCTCGGTGGGCGCCGTCCGAGCCGGCCGGGGCGTGCCCAGCAGCACCCCTCCGACGATCACCGCGGCGGACACCAGCTCGACGACGCTCGGCCGCTCCCCCAGCACGAGCGCGGCCAGCGCGATGCCGACCACCGGCACGAGCAGCGAGTACGGCGCCACCACGCCCGCCGGGTAGATCCGCATCAGCCAGGTCCAGATCCCGGACCCCACGACCGTCGCCAGGACCGACAGGTACACGAGGGCCCCGAGCCCCGGCAGGCCGTCGAGGGTGAAGACGCCGGTGACCGACGTCCACGAGCCCACCCCCTCGGTCAGGGCAGAGGCCGCGAACAGCGGGATCGGCGGGATCACGCACATCCAGAGGGTGAGGTGCATCGGCTTCGGCGGGGCCGCGAGGCGGTTGCAGAGGTTGCCGAAGGCCCAGCCCAGGGCTCCGCAGAGGGTGAGCAGCACCGGGAGCACGGCCGCCGCCTGGGCCCGCGACACCGCGATCGCGACCATCCCCAGCACCGCCAGCCCGATCCCGATCCCCTGCCGCGGGCTGAGCCGCTCGCCCAGGAACATCGCCCCCAGCAGGACGGTGAACGGCGCCGACGCCTGCAGCACCAGGGACGCGAGCCCCGTCGGCATCCCGACGTCCATCGCCACGAACAGGAACACGAACTGGATCGTGCCGAACCCGAGCCCGTACCCGACGAGCCATCTCACCGGCACCTGCGGGCGCGGGACGAACAGCAGCGCCGGGATCGCGATCACCAGCATGCGGAGCCCGGCCAGGAACAGCGGTGGGAAGTGCTCCAGACCCACGTGGATGGCGAGGAAGTTGCCACCCCAGAGTGCGGCGACGAGGACGGCGAGGAGGCGGTGGCGGGCGGTCACGGGTCGAGCCTGCGTCCGTCGCACTCGGAAGACCAGCGATATCTTCTGCACGGACGTTGTAGCGTGGCTTCATGGATGTGCAGCGGCTGCGGGTGCTCCGCGAGCTCGCCGACCGGGGGTCGGTCACGGCGGTGGCGGCGGCGCTCGCCTTCACGCCGTCGGCCATCTCGCAGCAGCTCAAGGCCCTGGCCGAGGAGGTCGGGATGCCGCTCACGGAGC
>NZ_JACBXB010000091.1 GCF_013870575.1 Pseudonocardia pini | reverse complement strand
GGGTGTCGTCCGGGTCGTCCTCGCGGTGCTCGTGGCGGGCGGTGGAGTACCGCGTGTCCGGGGTGTTCTCGTGGGTCAGCACCAGGACGACGCCGGGGACGGCCTCCGCCGCGGCCGTGTCGATCGCGCGGATCCGGGCGTGGGCGTGCGGCGCGGCCACGATGCGCAGGTGCAGGCAACCGGGGACGGCGAGGTCGAACGTGTACGGCTCGGTCCCGGTCACCACCCGACGGGCCGCGAGGGGGTACGGGGAGTCCCCGACGCGAGAACCCGGCTCGTCCCCGGTCGACCCGCGCACCCCGGCCTCGATGGCCTGCCGCACGGACCGGTACCCGGTGCAGCGGCAGAGGTTGCCCTTCATCCGCCGGGGCAGGTCGTCCAGGTCGGACTCGTCCAACGTGGACGCCGTGACGATCATGCCCGCCGTGCAGAACCCGCACTGGAAGCCGAAGTTCTCCACGAAGGCGCGCTGCATCGGGTGCAGGTCCTCCGGGGTGCCGAGGCCCGCGACGGTGGTCACCGCGGCACCCTCGATCCGCTGCGCGGGGTAGATGCAGGAGTGCACCGGGCGGTCGTCGACCAGCACCGAGCAGGCGCCGCAGTCGCCGGCGTCGCACCCCTTCTTGACCTCGAAGTGCTCGGCCTCGCGCAGGAACGTGCGCAGGCACTGCCCGGGCCGCGGCTCGCCCTCTCCGGGGGTGCCGTTGACCTCGTACCTCATGCCAGCTCCACCCGGATCTCCTCCAGCAGCACCGCGCTGACCTGCCGCCGCCAGTCCGCCGTGCCGAGTGGGTCGGTGTAGTAGCCGGGAGCGGCGTCGACGTCGGCGCGTAGCTCCGCCGCCGTCGGCACGGCCGGGTAGCGCAGCACGGTGGGTACCGCGGTCGCCGCGGTGATCACGAAGACCGCCGCACCGTCCTCGTCGACCCGCCCGGTCAGCACGGCCCCGGAGCGGCCCAGGTCGGCCAGGGCGATCTTGCGCAGCGCGGCGCGGGACCGCAGGGCGCGTTCGGGCAGGTCAAGGGCACGCAGCACCTCGCCGCGGGCCAGCGCGTTCGTGCCGTTGCCGGTGACGAGCTCGGCCACCGGGACCCGGTAGTCGCCGTCGGGGGTCCACACGAGGGCCACGCCGTCGAGAGCCGCGCACAGCGACACCATCCCGGCGGCGGCGAAGGACTGGCAGACGTTGCCGCCGACCGTCGCCACGTTCCAGATCTTGAACGACGCCAGCAGGGCGTGGGCGCACTCCGCCGCCAGCGGCGGCCGGTCCGGGTGGGCGAGCAGCTCGGCGATCGTGCAGGTGGCGGCGATGCGGAGGCCGTGCTCGGTGCGTTCCACGGGTGGCCAGCCCATCGTCGTCAGGTCGACGAGGCCGGTGGTGGCGGGCTGGGGCTCGGAGTAGAGCCAGGTCCCACCGCCGAGAACCCGTTCACCGGGGGCCAGGGCCAGGTCCGCACGGGTGCGGGCCCGGCGGTAGCCGGTGACCGTGTCCAGGTCCATGCGCGCTCCGTCTCGGATGGGCAAACGGTGCGAGGAGACCGCGCCCGCAGGCCCCTCGGCAATGGTCCGCGGCACCCCTTCATCGGAACGTAACGGCCGCTTCTTGCGCCGACGGCCGTCGAGCGGCCATCCTGCTTGAACCAGATGGTTCACGGCTTACGGAGGCCCCTGCAGTGGACACCCTCGACCTCGGCGCGTTCACCGATCTCGGCGTGCACACCCCCGGGGAGCTCTCCGCCGCCGCGGGGTTCTACCGGCGCTGGGGCTTCGTGGTCCTGCGGGACCTGGTCCCGACCGAGCTGCTCGACCGGATCGAGGCCGAGTGCGTGCTCGCGCAGCGCGGGGTGCTCTCCGGTGCGCTGGCGGGGCGGCACGGGTCCACCAGGTACCTCGACTCCGCGGACAAGGCGGGGTTCGTCAACTACGTCGAGTACGTGGAGGAGCTGGCGCCCGGCGTGGAGACCGCGCTGGGCCTGCCCGCGCTGCGCGCGCTGGTCGGCGAGCTGCTGGGCGAGGGCTTCTGGCCGAGCCGCAACGGCGTCGTCTACCAGGACGCGCGCCCCGGCCGGGAGTCCGGCTACAGCCGGATCGGCTGGCACGCGGACTGGCAGGCCGTGCCGCACCTGGACATCTGGCCCGGCACCGCGTTCACGATCCACGTGGACGGCACCAGCCCGGCGAACGGCTTCCTGCGCGTGGTGCCCGGCAGCCACCTGTGGGCCACCCCCTCCCCCTACGAGAACGTGAACGGCGCGGTCGTGCCGGAGGGTGCCCCCGCCGCGCGGGGATACACCGACACCCCGCCGCCCTTCGCGATGCCGCTGGGCTTCGAGAAGGTGCGCGGGGAGGTCCCGGTCTACGCCGAGCGGGGGGACGTGATCCTGCACGACGCCTTCCTCTGGCACTCCGCCGCCCGCGCGACGGACGACGCGACCCGGCGTCGGCACGTCCGCGGCGGCTGGCAGGGCGGCGACCCCGCCCTGCGGGACACCGAGACCGGCTTCGTGAAGAACGCCGCCCGCTGACACCCGAGCGCGACCCCGAACCGGTCAGGAGCCGCGGTAGGTCGAGTAGCTGTACGGGGAGAGCAGCAGGGGGACGTGGTAGTGGCCCCGCTCCGGGTCCGCGGTGAAGGCGATCGTGATCTCGGGGAAGAACGAGTCCTGGCCCGTGGACACGTGGTAGTCGCCGACCGCGAACACCGCCGTGTAGGTCCCCACCGCCAGGGCTCCCGAGTAGAGGTCGCCGACGCGGCCGTCGGAGTCCGTGGTGCCGGTGTGCACGCTGCCGTCCGGTGCCGTGAGGGTCACGCCGACGCCCGCCGCGGGGGTGCCGAGAGCCGCGTCGAGGACGTGGGTACTGATGCCTGCCATACGCGCACTCTGCCATCCGACCGCCCTGTCACACGCCCGTAACCTGCGGATTCGTGCCCGTCCGGAGCCGGTAGCGTGGACGAGGTGCTCATCACGGTGATCAACCCCAACACCACCGAGTCGATGACGGCGACCATCGGCAAGGCCGCCGCGGCCGTCGTGGGGCCCGGCACCACCGTGCGCGCGGTGACCCCGGCGATGGGTCCGGCGTCGATCGAGAGCCACTACGACGAGGCCCTCGCCGTGCCGGGTCTGCTCGCCGAGATCGAGGCCGGGGAGCGCGCGGGATCGGCGGGGTACGTGATCGCCTGCTTCGGTGACCCCGGGCTGGACGCGGCCCGCGAGCTGGCCCGCGGACCGGTCGTCGGGATCGCGGAGGCGGCCATGCGCACCGCCTCCTACCTGGGACGCGGGTTCTCCGTGGTCACCACGCTGGGTCGCACGATCGGCCGCGCCGAGGACCTCGCGGAGCACTACGGCGCCGCCCGGTTCTGCCGCGGGATCCACGCCTGCGAGATCCCCGTCCTGGAGCTGGAGACCGATCCGGCGGCGCGGGAGCGGATCACCGAGGCGTGCGCGCGGGCCGTGGCCGAGGACGGTTCCGACGCCGTCGTGCTGGGCTGCGCGGGCATGGCGGACCTCTGCGCGCACATCGGCCGGGAGATCGGGGTGCCCGTCGTGGACGGCGTGGCCGCGGCGACCAGGACCGTCGAGTCGCTCGTCGCGCTCGGCCTGCGGACCGGTGACCGGGGCGAGTTCGCGCGCCCGCCGGCGAAGGCCTACACCGGGATGCTCACGGATTTCCAGATCCGTTAGACGCATATATGTCACGCTCGTCTTAACGCCGGGGACGAACTCGTGAAGTGTTCCGTTCTCCCGCTGCAGGGCTCCGACCAGGACCTACCGTCACTCCATCGGGTCGGAGACTGTGCGGAGGGCTGAATGTCGGAATCAGTGGAGGCGGCCCCGGTCGCGACGAGCGGGACGCCGGGTGAGATCAAGGCGTCGTACGACGCCAGGCTCACCAACGAGGACCTGGCACCGCTGAAGAACCAGAACTGGAAGTCCTACAACTTCTTCGCCTTCTGGATGTCCGACGTGCACAGCGTCGGCGGGTACGTCACCGCCGGCTCGCTGTTCGCCCTCGGCCTCGCGGCGTGGCAGGTGCTGGTCGCGCTGCTGATCGGCATCACGATCGTCTACTACCTGTGCAACCTCGTCGCGAAGCCCTCGCAGGCGACCGGCACCCCGTACCCGGTCATCTCCCGGGTGTCCTTCGGCGTGCTGGGCGCGAACGTGCCCGCCATCATCCGCGGCCTGATCGCCGTCGCCTGGTACGGCATCCAGACCTACCTGGCCTCGCACTCGCTGGTGATCGTCGCGCTCAAGCTGTGGCCGGGGCTCGCCGGGCTCGCCGACGTGCAGCAGAGCGGCTTCGTCGGGCTCTCGACGTTGGGCTGGATCGCCTTCCTCTTCATGTGGGTCGTGCAGGCCGCCGTGTTCTGGAAGGGCATGGAGGCGATCCGGAAGTTCATCGACTTCTGTGGCCCCGCCGTCTACGTCGTGATGTTCCTGCTCGCGGGCTACCTCGTCATCGAGGCGGGCTGGAGCAACATCGACCTCAACCTGTCCGAGGTCAACCTCTCCGGCTGGCAGTCCGTCGGCGTGATGATCACCGCGATCGCGCTGATCGTGTCCTACTTCTCCGGCCCGATGCTCAACTACGGCGACTTCGCCCGGTACGGCCGCACGTTCTCCGACGTGAAGAAGGGCAACTTCCTCGGCCTGCCGCTGAACTTCATCGTGTTCGCGCTGCTCGTGGTCATCACCGCCGCGGCCACGCTGCCCGTGTTCGGCAGGCTGATCACCGACCCGGTCGAGACGGTCGCGCAGCTGGACAGCACCTTCGCCGTCGTCCTGGGCGCGTTGACGTTCATGATCGCCACCATCGGCATCAACATCGTGGCGAACTTCGTGTCCCCGGCGTTCGACTTCTCCAACGTCAACCCGCAGAAGATCAGCTGGCGGATGGGCGGCATGATCGCCGCCGTCGGGTCCGTGCTGATCACGCCGTGGAACCTGTACTCGAGCCCGGACGTCATCCACTACACGCTGGACACGCTGGGCGCCTTCATCGGCCCGCTCTACGGCGTGCTGATCGCGGACTACTACCTGATCAAGAAGCAGAAGGTCTCCGTCGACGACCTGTACACGCTGAAGGCGGACGGCAAGTACCACTACTCGAAGGGGTACAACCCGGTCGCGATCGCCGCGACGGCCGTCGGCGCCGTCATCGCCATGGCGGTCGTGCTGTTCGGCTCGTCCACCGCCGCGGCCTTCAGCTGGTTCATCGGCGCGGGCGTCGCGTTCGTCCTGCACTGGGTGGTCTCGCGGATGCGCTCCGGCAGCACCCCCGCCGAGGAGACCGCCACCGCCTGACCCGCACCACCACCGCCGTCGTCGCCCCGTGGGTCGAGTTCACACACTCGACCCGCGGGGCGACAGTGACGTAACGCACAGTGGGAACCCAGGGGGACCCACATCCACCCGACCGGAGGACGAATGGGTATCTCACTCGGCTACAACCAGTACGGCAAGGCGGAGTGCCACATGGTGCACGTGGACCGGTCGACGCCGGTCCACCAGATCACGGACGTCACCGTGACCAGCCAGCTGATCGGCGACTTCGCGGACACGCACCACACCGGCTCCAACGCGAAGGTCATCGCGACCGACACCCAGAAGAACACCGTCTACGCGCTCGCCCGACAGCACGGCGTGGGCACGCCGGAGTCCTTCGGGCTCCTCATGGCGCGCTACTTCGTGGACGGGTTCGAGCAGGTCACGGGCTCGCGGCAGGAGGTGAACCTCGACGCGTGGGACCGGATCACCACGTCCGAGGGCCCGCACGACCACGCCTTCAGCAAGGCGGGCGGGGAGGTGCGCACCTGCGTGGTCACCAAGCACGGGTCCGAGGAGACGGTGATCTCCGGGCTGTCCGGGCTCGTCGTGCTGAAGAGCACCGGGAGCGAGTTCCACGGCTTCCCGGACGTCCCCTACACCTCGCTGGTGGAGACGGACGACCGCATCCTCGCCACGGCGGTCAGCTCGCGGTGGCGCTACATCGGCACGGACGTCGACTGGGACAAGTCGTTCACGTCGATCCGGCAGATCCTGCTGGACAGGTTCGCGCTCACGCACTCGCTGTCTCTGCAGCAGACGCTCTACGCGATGGGCGAGGCGGCGCTCGAGGCCCATCCGGAGGTCGCCGAGATCCGCTTCTCCATGCCCAACAAGCACCACTTCCTCGTCGACCTCGAGAAGTGGGGCCTCGATAACCCGAACGAGGTCTGGTACGCCGCCGACCGGCCCTACGGGCTGATCGAGGCGTCCATCGTCCGCGACGACGCGCCGCCCGCGGGCAGCGCGTGGGAAGGCGTGAAGGGCTTCATCTGATGACTGCCGAACCCACCGAGAAGTCGGAGGAGGCCGTGCGGCCGGAGGACGAGAGGGTCCCCGTCGGCAAGGCGTTCTTCTTCGGCCTCCAGCACATCCTCGCCATGTACGCGGGCGTGGTCTCGCCCCCGATCATCATCGCCAGCGCGGCGGGGCTGTCCCCCGCCGACCAGGCCCTGCTCGTCACGGCCGCCCTGTTCGTCTCCGGCCTCGGCACGCTGCTGCAGTCCCTCGGGGTGCCCTACGTCGGCTCGCAGCTGCCGCTGGTGCAGGGTGTCTCGTTCGCCGCCGTCGGCACCATGACCGCGGTGGCCACCAACGAGTCCATCGCGGACCCGGCGGCCCGGATGGCCACGATCTTCGGCGCCGTCATCGTCGCCGGCGTCATCGGCTTCGTGATCGCGCCGCTGTTCGCGAGCCTGGTGCGCTTCTTCCCGCCCATCGTGACCGGCTGCGTCATCACGATCATCGGCATCTCGCTGTTCCCGGTGGCCCTGCGCTGGATCCGGGGCAACGAGATGATCAACGGCCAGCCGAACCCGAACTACGGCTCGGGCACGAGCCTGCTGCTCGGCTTCATCACCCTGGTCGTCACCCTGGCCATCGCCCGCTTCGGCAAGGGCCTGTTCTCCCGGCTCGCGGTCATGCTCGGCCTCGTGATCGGCACGATCATCGCCACGATCATGGGCCGGGTGAACTGGGGCGCCGTCGCCAGCGGGCCGATCTTCGCGCTGCCGCAGCCCTTCCACTTCGGGGCGCCGCAGTTCCAGATCGGCGTGATCGTCTCCATGACGATCGTCATCCTGGTGATCATGGCCGAGACGACGGCGGACCTGCTGGCCGTCGGCGAGATCCTCGGCACGAAGGTCGACAAGAAGCGCATCGCGGCCGGTCTGCGAGCGGACATGGGCGCGACGGCGATCTCGCCGGTCTTCAACGGCATGCCGATCTCGGCCTTCGCCCAGAACGTCGGGATGGTCGCGATCACGGGCATCAAGTCACGGTTCGTGGTCGCGGCGGGTGGTGGGATCCTCGTGGTCCTCGGCCTGCTGCCGGTGCTCGGCCGCGTCATGAACGCGATCCCGCTGCCCGTGCTCGGCGGCGCGGGGATCGTGCTGTTCGGCTCCGTCGCGGCGGCGGGCATCAAGACGCTGTCACGGGTGGAGTTCACGAACTCGAACATCCTGATCGTGGCCACGTCCATCGGGGTCGGGCTCATCCCGATCACCGTCCCGGAGGTCTACCTGCACCTTCCCGAGTGGCTGGCGACGATCTTCGAGTCGGGCATCAGCGCCACCGCGATCTTCGCGGTGCTGCTCAACCTGGTGTTCAACCACTTCAGCAAGACGGAGGAGCCTGCCGTCCCCGACCACTGACCACCCCGTCGAGATGAACCTCAGTGACTGTTGATCATGCGTGAAACGTCGCTGAGGTTCATCTCGGCGTGGCGATGGTGCGGCGGGCGAGGACGGCGAGCTCGACCAGGTCCGCCCCCGTGGACTTCTCGACCCACTCGCCGCCCAGGGCTCCGCAGTCCACGCCGCGCAGCAGGAAGCCCGCCAGCGCGACGGCGGTGGCGGGCTCGTCCATGAAGCCGGACTCGGACTGTTCCCGATAGGCCCGCAACCGCGCGGCCGCCGACTCCGCGGAGCCGCGGAAGAACGCGTAGACCGCGGTGAACCGGCTCGGCAGCTGTGCTGGGTGCAGGTCCCAGCCCTGGTAGAGGCCGCGTTCCAGGGAGCGCCGCACCAGCCGGCCGTGCAGCTGCCACGCCGCCCGCACCGCGTCCGGGGTGCCGACCGGCACGACGTTCGTGGACCCGTCGGACAGCCGCACGCCCGTGCCCGCCGCGGCGACCTGCATGACCGCCTTCGCGTGGTCCGCGACCGGGTGCTCCATGCTCTGGTACTCCGCCGCGATGCCCAGCGAGGCCGAGTAGTCGTAGGTGCCGTAGTGCAGGCCGGTGCACCGCCCCGCGCCGGCGGCGATCATGCCCGGCAGCGGTGACGCCCCGTCCGGCCCGATCACCGACTGCGGCGTCTCCACCTGGATCTCGAAGCGCAGCGCGCCCTCGGGCAGCCCGTGCTCGGCCTCGAGGGCCTCCAGCACCGCGACGAGCGCGGCGACCTGGGCGGTCGCGGTGACCTTGGGCAGCGTCACGACGAAACCCGCCGGGATCCCGCCGCGCGCGCACAGCTCCCGGACGAACCCGACGAGCGTGCGCACCCCCCGTCGTCGGGTCGCCGCCTCGAAGCTGCGGAACCGGATCCCGGTGAAGGGCGGGGCGGTCCCGGTGGCCACCGCCGCCGTGAGCTCCTCGGCCGCCCGGACGATCTCGGCGTCCTCCTCGGCGTCGGGGCGCGTGCCGTACCCGTCCTCGAAGTCGATCCGGAGGTCCTCGATCGGCTCGGCGGCCAGCTTGTCCCGCACCCGCCCGCGCAGCTCGCCGGGGACGTCCCAGATCGCGGTGAGGTCGGCGGGACCGGCCACGACGGCGTCGAACGCCTCCAGCGCCCGCGCACCCCAGGCCGTGACCGTGCCGCGGTCGAACCGGTCCGCCGGGACGTACACGGTGTGCACGGGCTGGCGGGTGCCCGGGTCGCCGGGGTAGCCGGCGGCCAGCTCGGCGTCGACCGCGGCGAGCTCGGCGTCGAGGGCGTCGGCGAGGGCCGCGGCGAGATCGGTCATGGACCGATCATGGCTCATCAGGCCGCTTGTGTCCCCGGGCGCTGGTGGTAGCGGTCCACGTAGACCTGACCGGACAGCTCGGCGATCGCGTCCATGATCTCGTCCGTGACGGCGCGGCGGATCGCGGCGGAGCCCTCCAGCCCGTCGTACCGGGAGAAGTCCAGCGGCGCGCCGAACCGCACCTCGACCGGCGCCAGCCGCGGCAGCTTCTTGCCCACCGGCTGCACCTTGTCGGTGCCGAGCAGCGCCACCGGGACCACGATCGCGCCGGTGGACAGCGCCAGCGACGCGACGCCGGTGTGGCCGCGGTGGAGCCTGCCGTCGAGCGAGCGGGTGCCCTCCGGGTAGATGCCGAACGCGCCGCCCGCGCGCAGGACCCTGCGCCCCGCGTCGAGCGCGGCGAGGCCCGCCTTGGCGTTCCCCCGGTCGACGGGGACGTAGCCGAGCGCGGTGAGGAACCTCGCGACGAGCCTGCCCTTGAGGCTGCGGGAGGTGAAGTACTCGGCCTTGCCGAGGAAGGCCACCGGCCGCGGGGTGACCAGAGGGATCACCGCCGTGTCGACGGCGGCGCGATGGTTGGCCGCGAAGATCACCGGACCGGTGGTGGGCACCTGCTGGGCGCCCCGCACATGCGGCCGCCAGATGATCCGGACGAGCGGCGCCAGCACCCACCTGATCAGGAACTGCATGACTGTTCTCTTCCTCCCCGGAACGCGCACCCACATGCGCTCCCTCAGTGTCCCCACCGCGTGTGACGTGCGGGTCACCGACTGGAGAACCTACTCGCGTCCGGTCGCAGGTGGATCCGCCACGTAGGGGAGGATTCGCCGGATGTCCGAGGAACGGGTCGAGGCACTGGTTCTCCGCTGGTACGCCCGGCGTGGACCGGGGATCGTGCCGCGCTGGCTCGCCGCGGCGCGCGAGCACCTGCCGGAGGCCCTGCCGGTCCGGTTCGGCGAGTCCGAGCCGCTGCGCACCCGCTTCGTCACCGACGCGGACCTGGTCGCCGCCCACGCCGCCGCGGACCCGTTGCTGTTCCTGAGGTGCACGCCCCCGGTCCACGACGTCTCGCTCGGCGCCGGGTCCCGCGGCGGGCCCGTGCTGGCGCACACCCTGCACGCACTGCTCGATCCCGCGGACGAGCGGGTGCGCCGGTTCGCGCTCGCCGTCGCGGACGAGGACACGCTGTACGTGTCGGCCTCGGTCGCCGACCAGTTCCTCGACGACGGCACGCTCTACGGCCCCGCAGGCCGCCAGGGCGAGCCGTTCCTCGCCGCACGCGGCGACTGGCTCGGCCTGCCGCCCTCGCCGCCGGTGTGGTGCTGGTTCGGTCCCGCGTACGCGAGGAAAGTCGGCCGGACACTGTGGACGGGCGGGGAATGGGTCCCGGAGCGGTTCCGCGCCCGGCTGGACGAGGTCGACCCCGTCCGCCGCCACGCCCGTCGGATGCCCCGCGGCCTGCGGCGGAGGTTCCCCCGATAACGGGTTGCGGCGTGTGGCAGAGTGGGTCTCGACATGAGGCACTGACACCGAAGCGCCCGCGGCCGCGGATCTCCCGGCGGGCAAGAGGATCTCCCCTCCCTGGTGTCGCCATGCCCGTCGCTCCCCTCGTCGCCCACGATCTCGTCCGCACGCTCGGCGACCGCCGCGTGCTCGACGGCGTCTCGCTGACCGCCGCCCCCGGCCGCCGGATCGGCCTGATCGGCGAGAACGGCGTGGGCAAGTCCACGCTGCTGCGGCTGCTCGCCGGGGCCGACCAGCCCGACGGCGGCACCGTCGTCCGGCCTCCCGACCTGGGCTTCCTGCACCAGGAGCTGCCGTTCGGGCCGGCGGTGAGCCTCGCCGAGGTGCTCGACGACGCCCTGCGCGAGGCCCGCGAGGACCTCGCCGCGCTGGACCGGCTGGCGGCGGCGCTCGCCGACGACCCCGGTCTCCTCGAGGCCTACGGGGAACGGCTGGAGCGCGCGGAGGAGCACGCCGCCTGGGACGCCGACCGTCGGGCCACGCTGGTCCTGGACGGGCTGGGGCTCGGCGACCTGGAGCACTCGCGGACGGTCGGGTCGCTCTCCGGTGGCCAACGCGGCCGGCTGGCGCTGGCCGCGCTGCTGATCCGGCGGCCCTCGGCGCTGCTGCTCGACGAGCCCACCAACCACCTCGACGACGCCGCCGCCGCGTTCCTGGAGGAGCAGCTGCGCGGGCTGCCGGGTGTGCTGGTGGTGGCCAGCCACGACCGGGCGTTCCTCGACGCGGTGTGCACGGACGTCGTCGACCTGGACCCTGCGGTCGCGGGCCCGACCCGCTACGGCGGCGGATACTCGTCCTATCAGGACGCGAAGCGCGCGGAGCGGGAGCGCTGGGAGGAGCGCTTCGCGGCCGAGCAGGAGGAGCTGCGCGAGCTGCGGCACTCCGTGGGGTTCACCGCGCACCGCGTCGCCCACGGCAGGGACATGCCGGACAACGACAAGATGGGCTACGGGCGCCGCGGCCAGCGCATCGAGAAGCAGGTCTCGAGCCGGGTCCGCAACGCCGCGCGCAGGCTGGCGGAGCTGGAGCGC
>NZ_JACBXB010000917.1 GCF_013870575.1 Pseudonocardia pini | reverse complement strand
CCCGGATACCTGCGCGGACGCGTCGGGACCGTGGAGGCCGTGCGGCCCGCCCACGTCCTGCCGGACACGCACGCGGTGTTCGGGGGCGAGCATCCGCAGCACGTCTACACCGTCGCGTTCCGCGCCGCCGAGCTGTGGGGCGAGGGCGACTTCACCGTGACCGCCGAGCTGTTCGAGAGCTACCTGGAGCGCCCGTGACGCACGACCCCGCCCTCCGGACGGAGGCGTTGGAGCAGCTCCTCACCGAGCGCGGCCTGGTCGTCCCGGAGGTCGTCGACGGCTTCGTGGCCAAGTACGAGCGCGAGGTCGGGCCGATGATCGGTGCCCGGGTCGTGGCGCGGGCCTGGACCGACCCGGCGTACCGGGCCCGGCTGCTGGCGGACGCGGTGCCCGCGATCCAGGAGGTGGCGTGGGGCGGCGGGGCGAACGGCGAGCACATCGTGGTCGTGGAGAACACCGCGGACACCCACCACGTCGTCGTGTGCACGCTGTGCTCCTGCTACCCGTGGCCCGTGCTGGGCCTGCCGCCCTCCTGGTACAAGGACCCGGCCTACCGGTCGCGGGTCGTGCGCGAACCGCGGACGGTGCTGGCGGAGATGGGGCTGGACCTGGTCGAGGGCGTCCGGATCGTGGTGCACGACTCGTCGGCCGAGGTGCGGTGGCTGGTGCTGCCGCAGCGGCCCCCGGGGACCGAGGACCTGTCCGAGGAGGAGCTCGCCTCCCTCGTCACCCGGGACGCGATGGTCGGCGTGGCCGTCGTGTCGGCGCCATGAGCGTGGACCTCGCCGTCGACGGCCCGACCGCTCCCCCGCGCAGCAACGGCGAGCTGCTCTTCGCCGCACCCTGGGAGAGCCGCGCCTTCGGCATGGCGGTGGCGCTGCACGAGGCGGGCGCCTTCGCGTGGCCCCGCTTCCAGCAGGCCCTGGTCGCCCGCATCGCCGCCCCCGGCGAGCGCCCCTACTACGAGGACTGGCTCGGCGCCCTGGAGGACGTCCTGGACCTGGGTGCCGAGGTCGCGGCCCGCGCGGAGACCCTCACCCACCGCCCGACGGGCCACGACCACCCCCACTGAGGTCCGCCCCGGCCTGCGCATCGCGGCGGCCGGGCGTCCGGCCGTGCTCGGACCGGATGTCGTCGCCGGACCCGGGGTTCTCCAGCGATCTCCTAGGATCGGGCCGTGGAGACCTGGACGGCCGCGCAGTGCGCCGAGGCGTGGGGCGTGCGGCCCGGCACCTGGGCGGGGTACGTCTCCCGGGGCCAGGCTCCCGCGCCCCTGCCGGACACCGAGCCGAAGCGCTGGTCCGCGGCGGAGGTCCGTGACTTCCCCCGCCCCGGGGTGGGCCGCTCCCGCGCGGGCGCCGGTGCCGAGGCACAGGAGCTGCTGGCCGAGATGACCACGGTCGCCGAGCGGATCGAGGAGCTGCGCGCGGAGCAGCGCAGGCTGCTCGTCGAGGGGAAGGAACGGGGCCTGGAGATCAGCCCGATGGCGAAGGCCCTCGGCATCTCCCGACAGACCGCCTACTCCTGGCTGAGCTGACCGGGGTGGCCCCGTCCCCGACCGACGCCGCGACCGAGCCCCCCGGCGGCAGGGCGGCGTTGCGCCTGCTCCGGCTCGCCGTCGCGACCTCGAGCCTGGACCGCTTCGCGATCTCCCCGCTGCTGGTCGTGATCGGGCTCGACCTCGGCGCCTCCCTCGCCCAGGTCGCGGTGGCCGCCTCCGCCTACTACCTCGCCTACGGGGTCATGCAGCCGGTCTGGGGCCTGCTCGGGGACCGGATCGGCCTGGTCAGGGTCATGCGGATCGCCCTGGTGATCGCCGGGGTGGCGGGCCTGGCATCGGCCTTCGCGCCGACCGTGGCGGTCCTGGTCGTGCTGCGGACGCTGACCGGGGCCTGCTTCGGCGCGGTGAACCCGGCGGGCCTGGTCTACGTCGGCGACACCTGGCCCA
>NZ_JACBXB010000916.1 GCF_013870575.1 Pseudonocardia pini | reverse complement strand
GCGGCGCGATCTACGGGACGGCCTCGCACGGTCCGCGGGCCGCCCTGCTGCGTCCGGCGAACCGCTCGCCGGTGCGCGGGCTCTACCTCGTCGGCGGCTCCGCGCACCCCGGCGGCGGGCTACCGCTGGTGCTGCACTCGGCGGAGATCACGGCGGGGCTCATCGGCCGGGCCCGGGAACCGTCCGGACGACCGTGACCGCCAGCTGCACGAGACCCACCGCCGCGACCACCCCCCAGATGACGAGGCACACCGTGGCCCAGTCCCAGCCCGTGAACGGGGTACCCGCCTGCATGAACCCGGCTCCGAGCGCGGCCACCAGCACCACGATCACGCGGGTCGGCCGTTCGGCGACGGTCACCCCGCCCACCCCCGGCATGCCCACGGACTGGGCGCGGGCCCGCACGTACTCGTGCAGCAGCACACCCGCCCCGAGCGCGACGCACCCCCCGAACAGCTCGTCGACGGGCTGCTCGACCGGCTCGGCGAGCAGGACGTCCACCCGGACGACATCGCCGTCGTGGCCGTCCGCCTGCTGCCCGGCCCGCTCGTCCTGGAGGTCCCGGCCGAGCCCGGCGAGCTGCGCGGGGTCCGTCGCGCGGTCACCGAGTGGGCGCGGCTGGCCGCCCTGGACACCCTGCTCGTGGAGGACCTGCAGCTCGCGCTCGGCGAGGCCGCCGCCAACGCCGTCGACCACGCCTACCCGGTGTCGCGCCCGCCCGTCTCCCGGCTCCGTGCGGTGCCGGGGTCCGGCCGGACGTCGTCCTCGGCCGTGGTGGGCTTGCCGAAGAGGGAACGCAGTCGTCGGAACATGGGGCCGGGTACCCGCTCCGGGCCGGTTCACCCGGTTCCGCGGCGGGTACCTGCAGGTATGGCGCGTGCGATCTGGACGGGGACGATCTCCTTCGGGCTGGTGTCGATACCGGTCGGGCTGTTCAGCGCGACCGAGGACCACACGGTCGGGTTCCACCAGTTCGAGCGGGGCACGTCGGACCGCGTGCGGATCCAGCGGGTCAACGAGCGGACCGGCGAGGAGGTCGAGTACTCCGACATCGTCAAGGGGGCGGAGGTCGGGGACGGCGAGTACGTGATCGTCGAGCCGGACGAGCTGGACTCGATCGCCCCGGGTCGCTCGCAGTCGTTGGAGATCAGCGACTTCGTGGACCTGGCGGACATCGACCCGGTCTTCTTCCAGCGGACCTACTGGCTCGCCCCGACCGCCGAGGCGCACGCCAAGCCCTACGCGCTGCTGCGGCGCGCGATGGCGGACGGTGGCAAGGCCGCCGTGGGCACGTTCGTGATGCGCGGCAAGGAGTACCTCGCCGCGGTGCGCTCCGACGGCGACGTCCTCGCGCTCCACACCCTGCACTTCGCCGACGAGGTCCGCGACCCGACGGCCGAGCTGGACCACATCCCGTCGAGCCGGACCTCGGGCGGGGAGAAGGAGCTGCGCATGGCCGCGACGCTCATCGAGTCGATGTCGACGGCGTGGAAGCCGGACCAGTACCGCGACACCCACCGCGACCGGGTCGCGAAGCTGGTGGCGGACAAGCACGCCGGGCGCGAGGTCGTCACCGAGTCCGCCGCCCCGGAGCCGACCGACATGTCCGACCTGATGGAGGCGTTGCAGCGCAGCATCGACGAGGCCACGGGGAAGCGGAGCAAGGCCCCCGACCTCGGCTCCGCGAGCAAGAAGGAGCTGCTCGCGCTGGCCAAGGAGCTGGACGTGGCAGGCCGGTCGTCGATGAGCCGGGACGAGCTGCAGGAGGCCGTGCAGGAGTCGGGCGGGCAGGGGTCGGGCGGGCAGGGGTCGGGCGGGCCGAAGGCCTCCTGAGCCGGTCAGGTCTCGGCGCAGAGCAGGACGCCCTCGAGCCGGCCCCTCCGCAGCAGCGGGGCGAGGCGGTCCTCCTCCCCGGGTTCTTCTGCAAGTACGTCAGCGGGTACCTCG
>NZ_JACBXB010000915.1 GCF_013870575.1 Pseudonocardia pini | reverse complement strand
CTGCAGGCCGTGGCCGTGGACGCCGCCGTCACGCTGCTGGTCGACCCGCTCGCCGCCGTGCGGCCGCTGGCGGTGCTGCGCAGGCTCGACCCGGGTCCCCCGGACACCTCGGCCGGGGCGCTGGCGGTGGTACTGCGGGTGCTGCCGGACACCGCCGCACTCGCCGAGCTGTGCGAGAGCCCCCGTCCGCTCGTCGCGGCCGTGGCCCTCGCCGTGGTCGGGTACGTCCGCGAGGCCGCGGGGGACATGGCGGGTGCATACGCGGGCACCAGCCGGATGCGCGGCCTCCTGCGGCCCGGTGCGCCGGTGTGGCTCGAGGCCTTCGCCCACGGCAGGCTCGCCGAGATCTCCCTGCAGCTCGAACGGCACGCCGAGGCCCTCACCCACCTCACCGTGGCGGCGGAGGCCGCCTCGCGCTACGGCATCGAGGGCGACCCGGTCGGGCTAGGGCTCAGCGTCGTCCTGGCCCGGTTGGGCCTCGGCGACACGGCGGCCGCCGCGCGCGTGCTCGAGACCGTGCCCCCGTCGGTCACGCTCGACGGCGAGGTGTTCGAGAGGGTGGCCCGTGCCGAGCTCGATCTGGCGACCGGCCGGGAGGCCGCCGGGCTCGCGGGCTGGCGGGCCGCCGTCGAGCTGCTCGACGCTCCGACGGTGCCCGGGTGGCTCGACCCCTTCGTCCGCTCGATCGGGGCGGTGGCGGTCGTGGCGCACGTCCGGGCCGGTGCGCTCAGCGAGGTCGAGGACCTGGTCGCGGGCCTGCCGGGGGCGCTCGCGGAGATGCTGCGGCTCGGCGTGCCGGACCCGGTGTGCGGGACCCTGCTCGTGGCCCTCGGGCTGGTCGAGGTGGATCGCGGCCGTGCGGTGCGTGGGGGATGGCTGGTCGCGCTCGCCGAGCGGTTCCACTACCAGCGCGAGTACCAGCCCACGATGGCGTCGGCGGTGATCCGCGCACAGGTCGCGGGGCCGGCGTACGCCGAGGCGAGCTCGGAGTACGCCGGCCTGTCCCGCGAGGACCTGCGCGCCGCGGCGGCGGAGGCGGCCGCCGCCTACCGCGAGCGGGTGTAGAGCCGGGTCGACCGGACGTACGAGCCGACCCCCACGAGGACGCACCAGCCCAGCGCGAGCCAGAGGGAGAGGCTCGCGGGTGCGCGACCGTCGAGCAGCGCCCGCAGGGTCTCGATGATCGGCGTGAACGGCTGGTACTCGGCGAACCAGCGCAGCGCCGTCGGCATGGAGTCGGTGGGCACGAAACCACTGCCGAGGAAGGGCAGCAGGGTGAGGATCATCGGCGAGTTGCTGGCGCTCTCCACCGACTTCGCCCCCAGCCCCAGGGCCACGGACAGCCACGTCACGGCCAGGGTGGCCAGCAGCACGAGCCCGACCGCGCCGAGCCAGCCCAGGGGGCCCGCCTCGGGCCGGTAGCCCATCGCCACCGCGACGCCCAGCACGACCGCCAGCGCGACCGCCGTCTGGATCACGGTCGCGCCCACGTGCCCGACCAGGACCGCGGGTTGGTGGATGGCCATCGTCCGGAACCGGGCGATGATCCCCTCCTGCATGTCCATCGCGACCGAGATGGCGGTGCCCTGCCCGGTCGAGGCGATCGTGAGCATCAGGATCCCGGGGACCACGTAGGCGAGGTAGGCCGAGCGGCCGCCGCCCGAGAGCCCGTCGCCGAGCGTGCCGCCCAGGACGTACACGAACAGGAGCAGGAACACGACCGGCAGCCCGATGAGCATCACGGTCAGCGAGGGGTAGCGGACGAACCTGCGCACACCTCGGCGCAGCATCGTCCGGGAGTCGGCGAGGGCGAGGGTGGTCATGCCGGGACCTCCGTGTCCAGGGTCGGGTGCCCGGTGAGGGCGAGGAAGACGTCGTCCAGATCGGGGGTGTGCAGGGTCAGCTCGGTGACGGCGAGGCCCGCGGCGTCGGCGCGGTCGAGCACGGCGCG
>NZ_JACBXB010000914.1 GCF_013870575.1 Pseudonocardia pini | reverse complement strand
CCCGGTGTACGGGACGTCCTTGACCAGCCGCCGCTTCCCGGTGGCGGCCAGCCAGGTCCGGGCCAGCTCGTCCAGGCCGAGGACCTCGGGCCCGCCGAGGTCGGGGACCCGGCCTGCGGGCCCGCCCGCAGGCCAGCTCGACCAGCCGCGCGGCCACGTCCGCGACCGCGACCGGCTGGAACGCGATCCCCCGCGGGACCGGCAGCACCCCGGGCACCTTCCCCAGCGCGCTCAGCATCGTCGCGACGAGCTGGTGGAACTGCGTCGCCCGCAGGATCGTGACCGGCAGCCCCGAGGCCGTCAGCAGCCTCTCCACCTCCAGCTTCTCCCGGTAGTAGCCCAGCGGGATGCGGTCGATCCCCACGATCGAGACGTACACGACGTGCGGGCGGCCCTCTGCGAGTGCCGCGTCGACCAGCGTGCGTGCGGCGGCGGAGTCCTTCCGGCCCGTCGCGCAGTGCACGATCACGTCGCTGCCGCGGACCGCCTCCCTGATCCCGCTGCCGGTGGCGAGGTCGCCGACCACCCGGCCCTCCCCCGCGTGCCTGCTCAGCACCCGGACGGGTGTGCCCGCGGCGCGCAGCTGCTCCACCAGCACCCGGCCGAGCGTCCCGGTGCCTCCGGTGACGAGCGTGTCGAGCGTGTCCATGTCCCGTTCCCCTTCCGTCAGGAGGTGTGACCGGACGGCTCCCCGAAACGTGACAGCTGGCGGTCGAGGAACTCGAGCTTCTCCGGGTTCATCACGAACCGCAGGCCCGTGACCTGCTCGCCCGTCCGCTCGACGACGACCACGGACATCACCACGCCCGCGCGCCTGCCGAGCACCGCCGGACTCCCGTTGACCTCCGCCACGGTGCCCGTGACGTCGCTCGCGAACCGGCCGAGGATGCCGGCGAGGAACCGCGCGACCTCCGAGCGCCCGTGGACCGGGCGGCGGGCCGCGGAGACCTTGCCGCCGCCGTCGGACCAGGCCGCGGCGTCGGCGGCGAGCAGGGTCTCGAGCTCCTGGATGTCGCCCTCGCGGGCCGCCCCGAGGAACCGCTGGACCAACGCGCCCCACGCCGCGGCGTCCGTCTCGACGGGAGCCGGGGGCTCCGCCGCGACGTGCCTGCGGGCCCGGGTGTGCAGCTGCCGCGAGTTCGCCTCGGTGACCTCCAGGATCGCCGCGACCTCGGCGTGGGAGTACCCGAACGCCTCCCGCAGCACGTAGACCGCCCGCTCGACGGGCGTCAGCCGCTCCAGCGTCACGAGCAGCGCCACCGACACCGACTCGCGCTGCGCCGCCGACTCCGCCGGGCCGACCGCCGGGTCGGTGGTGAGGATCGGCTCCGGCAGCCAGGGTCCGACGTAGGTCTCGCGGCGGGCTCGCGCCGAGGTCAGGCGCGTGAGGCAGAGTCGGGTGAGCGCCGTCGTCAGCCATGCGGCGGGGCTCTCGATCTGCGCGTGCACGGCGCCGGCCCAGCGCAGCCAGGCGTCCTGCACCGCGTCCTCGGCGTCCTGCGCGGAGCCGAGCATCCGGTACGCGAGCCCGAACAGCCGGGGCCGCTGCTCCTCGAAGGTGATCACCGCGGTCACCCGGACAGCCTGCCATCCGGACACACTGGGCAGGTGGACTTCGAGGAGCACCGCCCGCACCTGCTCCGGGTCGGCTACCGGATCACCGGCAGCCTGGCCGACGCCGAGGACGCCGTGCAGGAGGCGTGGCTGCGCTGGTCCCGGCACGCCGACGAGGTGCGGGAGCCGCGCGCGTGGCTGACGACGGTCGTCGGGCGGATCTGTCTCGACCGGCTGACCTCGGCGGCCGCGCGCCGGGAGCGGTACGTGGGGCCCTGGCTGCCCGAGCCGCTGGTCACCACGCCCGACGACGAGGGCCCGCTCGCCGCCGTCGTCCGCGGGGAGGACGTGCGGCTGGCCGCCGTGCTGCTGCTCGACCGGCTCACCCCCGCCCAGCGGG
>NZ_JACBXB010000913.1 GCF_013870575.1 Pseudonocardia pini | reverse complement strand
CCCACCGACGCGTCGACGGACGCGTGCGCGGTGGGTGGCGCCGGAGCACCACCCACCGCGCAGGCGATCGGTCAGGAGCGGACCTGGGCGGGCAGGACGTGCTCGCCGGTCTTGTCCTGGCTCAGGCACAGCGAGCAGACGTAGGCCTCGTGGGCCTCGCAGGCCGCCATGTCCGGGCGCTCGAAGGACTCGCCGCAGACGTGGCAGTCCAGCGCCACGCCGGACGGGTTGCCGTGCTCGTCCAGCATGGGCAGGTCGATGCCGTCGTCCGTGCGGCGCAGGTAGTACCTGCCCTTGGTGGCGATCGCCAGGATCGGGGGCAGCACCACGGCCAGGCCGATCGCGACGAGCGGGCTGAACGGCTGGATGGCCGAGCCGAAGGCCCCGAAGAAGACCAGGATCGACACGCCCGCCGACACCAGCATCGACACGAAGCCGACCGGGTTGATGTTGTAGAGCATCCCGCGGCGGAACTCGGGCTGGATGGGCGAGAGCTTCAGCAGGTACTTGTTGACCGCGATGTCCACCGCGACCACGACGATCCAGGCCATGCCGCAGTTGGCGTAGAAGCCCAGGATGGTGTTGAGGAAGTCGAACATGTTGGCTTCCATCAGCACGAGCGCGATCAGCAGGTTCACCCCGACGAACACCAGGCGGCCCGGGTAGTGCTTGGTCAGCCGGGTGTAGGAGTTCGTCCAGGCCAGCGAGCCGGAGTAGGCGTTGGTGACGTTGATCTTGACCTGGCTGATCACCACGAGCACCACGGCCAGCGCGATGGCGGCCCACGGCGGCAGGAACTGGTTGTAGATCTCCAGGAACTGGTGCACGGGCTCGTTGGCGACACCGGCGCCACCCGCCACGTTGGCGATCAGGTACACGGCGAGGAACAGCCCGACGACCTGCTTGATCGCCCCGAAGATGACCCAGCCCGGCCCGGCCAGCACCATCGCGCTCCACCAGCGGCGCGAGTTCTCCGGGGTCTTCGGCGGCATGAAGCGCAGGTAGTCGATCTGCTCGGCGATCTGCGCGATCAGCGAGAGGCAGACACCGGCGGCGAGCATGACGGCGCCGAGGCTGGGCTGCCCCAGGCCGTCCTCACCCTGGTAGGAGAGGAACTGGCCGACGGACTCCGGGTGCTGCACCAGCAGGTAGACGAACGGAGCGACCATCAGGACCAGCCAGAGCGGCGTCGTCCAGAGCTGCAGCTTCGAGAGCAGCGACATCCCGTACATGACCAGCGGGAAGATGATGATCGTGGACAAGGCGTAGCCGAGCCACGGTGGGATGCCCAGCCCCAGCTCGAGGCCCTGGGCCATGATCGAGCCCTCGAGGGCGAAGAAGATGAACGTGAACGTCGCGAAGATGACGTTCGTGACCACCGACCCGTAGTAGCCGAAGCCGGAGCCGCGGGTGATCAGGTCGAGGTCGAGGTTGTAGCGGGCGGCGTAGTAGGCGACGGGGAAGCCCGTCACGAAGATGACCACCGCGAACACGAGGATGCCCCACAGGGCGTTCACCGTGCCGTAGGAGATGCCGATGTTGGCGCCGATCGCGAAGTCGGCGAGGTAGGCGATGCCGCCCAGCGCCGACACCGCGACGGTCCCGGTGCCCCACTTGCGGTAGCTCCGCGGGGCGAAGCGGAGGGTGTAGTCCTCCAGGGTCTCCTTGGCGGCGCCGGTGCGCGCGCCTTCGGCGGGCGCTGTGGCCGGCGGGGCGTTCTCGATGCTCATCGCAGCCTTCCGATCACGGGATTCGATGGCCGAAGCCAACGCCTGGCCGCTAAACGTCCGCCAAGTGCCCGCTGACCTGCTCCAACGCGGCGACCACCCGGGCGTGCTCGGCCGCGACCGCCGCCGGGTCCGCCTCCCGGCACAGCCGGGCCAGCGTGGTGGCGCCGAAGGTGTCCGCGAGGCCCGTGAGGGTGTGGGCGGCGCGGTGCGCCGTCGCGGGGTCCTCGCT
>NZ_JACBXB010000912.1 GCF_013870575.1 Pseudonocardia pini | reverse complement strand
TCCGGCTGACCACGGGGGCGATCACCGGTCTCGTGGACCGGCTGGTGCGCTCGGGGCACGTCCGACGCGAGCCGGACTCCGCGGACCGCCGCCGGGTCCGCCTCGTCTGCCGGGAGCCCGGCCGCGAGGTCGCCGCCGAGCTGCTGTCCACATTGGCCGATCAGGCGGACCGGGTGGTGTCCCGGCTCTCGCCCGAGGAGCTCGCGGTCGTGGACCGGTTCATGGCGGAGGTCGCCGCGGCGACGGTGGGATTCCTCCGTGCCGTGGATTCCGGCGCCGCGGCCGCCGACCCGTCACGATGAGCGGGCCACTCAATTCGCAGGAATCCCGTCGTCTGGACAGATGTCCAGTTTTCCGGGGTGGTGAGCGATGTCCCGTATCGCGGATCACACTCTTGCTACTCTGGGTCCATCACCGCAGGTAGACGGCCTGCGCGATAGTCACTGAAAGTAATACGAATGGTACCGGGGGTTATCTCGACGACCGACACTCTCAGTATGCGGCCCGATCGGTCATGGGGTCGGATTCGCCCACTGAATTTGTCGGTCTCTCGTCTTGACGCACCAGGTACCGGTACTGAAACCTGGTCCTGTAACCGGTGCTCTCGCTCCCCGCGACATTCACTGAAGCGCCCTGCCGCCCTGCCCCCGCGGTGCGGGTGAGCCGCCGCGGCAGCCTCGTGCTGTCGGCGCGAGCGGCGCCGGGAGCGCTGAGCGACCGGTCGTGGAGTCACCGGCCTCGGGGGAGGAGAAGACGTGTCGACGGAGCTGCAGGCATCCCACGCGGGTGGACGGAACGAGTGTGGTCGGGGTGAGGAGTGGGGAGGTCCTTCGTGACCTCGTACCGGGAGGGCAATGCCGTCGACGCCGCTCCCGAGACCGCGCCGGGCGACGCGGCGGCGACCAGGGCCGGGGACCCGCAGGCCCACCCGCGTCCCACCGAGCAGGAGATCGTGGCGGGCCGGGTCGGCGAGCTGGTCCGGCGGCTCGGCGGGGAGGCGGGTCGGCTGGTGGAGCTGTTCGCCCGGAGCCGGGGGATGCGGACCAGCGACGTGCACGCCCTGACCTCGATCCGGCTCGCCGAGCTGCGGGACGACCCGGAGACCCCCGGCGACCTCAGCCAGGCGCTGCTGCTGACGTCGGGCGCGGTCACCGGCCTGGTGGACCGGCTGGTCCGCTCCGGCCACGTGATCCGGCAGCCGGACCAGGGCGACCGCAGGCGCGTCCGGCTGCGGTCCACCGTCACCGGCGCCGTGGTGGCGGGGGACCTGCTCGAGATGCTGGGCGCCCGCACCGGCGGCGTGGTCTCGGGGTACTCCCTGGCGGAGCTGACGGTCGTCGAGCGGTTCCTGATGGAGATCGTCGCGGCCACGACGGGGTACCTGTGGTCGTTGGAGGCCCCGCGCGTCGAGGAGTCCTAGAGTCGCCTCGACCACCGACGAAGGGGAGCCCCGCATGCCTCGCACCGCCCTGACCCTCGACGCTCCGGACGGCACGTGCGCAGCCACGCTGCACACACCGGAGGGGCAGGGCCCCTGGCCCGGAGTGATCATGTTCGTGGACGCGGGCGGCGTCCGGGACACCTTCCTCGACATGGCCGACCACCTCGCGGGCCTCGGCTACGCGGTCCTGCTTCCGGACGTCTACTACCGGCTCGGCGGGTTCACGCCCTTCGACATGGCGACCGTGTTCACCGAGCCCGCCGAGCGCGAGCGGCTGATGGCGATGGTGCACGGCCTGACCTCGGACATGGTCGCCGCGGACGCCGCCGCCTACGCCGAGACGCTCCTGGCCCGGCCCGAGGTCAGCGGCCCGACCGTCGGCACCACCGGCTACTGCATGGGCGGCCGCGCCTCGATGACGGCGGCGGGCGCGCTGGGGGCGACCGTCGGCGCCGCCGCGTCCTTCCACGGCTGGAGCTGCGTCCGCACGTCGCGACGGGCGAGACGGGCCTGCGGGCGCAC
>NZ_JACBXB010000911.1 GCF_013870575.1 Pseudonocardia pini | reverse complement strand
GCTCACTCCCGAGCCGCCGGTGGCCGTCACGAACCCGTAGACCGCGGGCCCGACGCCGTCGGGGTCGGCCTCGGCGGCCGTGTCCGGCGCGGTCAGGGTGTGCCTGCCGCGCTCCCAGGCGGGCTCGCCGACGTGGTCCACCGCGGTGGCCGTCTCGGCCGCCTCGACCGTCCGGTCGGACCCGTTCGCGTCCGCCTGCTGCTGCTGGATGCCGCTCAGCGTGCGCAGCGGCACCTCCTTGACGAACACGATGGCCAGCACCGAGATCACCGCGAGCGCACCCGCGACCAGGAAGATCGTGGCCGTGCCGTCGCCGTACGCGGCGCGGACGATGTCGCCGAGCGCGGGTGGCAGGTCGTTGAGCGAGCTGATGCTCACCTCGCCGGTGCCGCCCGGCGGGACCGCGACGCCGGCGTCGGACAGGCCCCGGGTGGTCAGCGTGGTCACCCGGGAGGCGAGGACCGCGCCCAGCACCGAGACGCCGACCGTGCCGCCCAGCGACCGGAAGAACGTGACGGTCGACGACGCCGCGCCGAGGTCGGACGCCTTCACCGTGTTCTGCACGGCGAGCACGAGGTTCTGCATGGTCATGCCCATGCCGATGCCGAGCACGGCGAGGAACACCCCGACCAGCACCATGCTCGTGGTGTGGTCGATGGTGCCGAGCAGCCCGAACCCGACGACCATCAACACCGAGCCGACGACCAGGAAGACCTTCCACCTCCCGAGCCGCGAGATCAGGACGCCGGAGAAGGTGGCGGACAGCGTCGAGCCGATGATCATCGGCAGGGTCAGCAGCCCGGAGGCGGTCGGTGAGTAGCCGCGCGCGATCTGGAAGTACTGGCCGAGGAACACCGCGCCGCCGAACATCGCGACGCCGACCGCGACGCTCGCGACCGTGGCGAGCGTGGTGGTGCGGTCCTTGAACAGGTAGAGCGGCACGATCGGCTCGGCCGCACGGGACTCGACGAACACCGCCAGGGCGAGCAGGACGACGCCGATCCCCAGCAGCAGCCAGGAGGTGCCGGAGTTCCACGCGAAGTCGTTGCCCGCCAGCGTCACCCAGATCAGCAGGTCGCAGACGCCGCCCGCGATCAGGGCCGCGCCCAGGTAGTCGATCTTCACCTTGCGCTTGACGACCGGCAGGTTCAGCGTGCGCTGCACCACGACGAGCGCGACGACGGCGACCGGGGCCCCGACCCAGAAGCACCAGCGCCAGCCGAGCGAGCTGTCCACGATCACGCCGCCGATCAGCGGCCCGGCGACCGTGGCCAGGGACATGACCGCGGCGATCGGGCCGGTGTAACGGCCGCGCTCGCGCGGGCTGATCATCGCCGCCATGACGATGATCACCAGCGACTGCAGGGCACCGAGCCCCAGGCCCTGCACCGCACGCCACACGATCAGCGTGTCCACCGACTGCGAGAAGCCTGCGAGGATCGAGCCGCCGATGTAGAGCACGATCGCGATCTGGACCAGCAGCTTCTTGGAGAACAGGTCGGAGAGCTTGCCCCAGATCGGGGTGCTCGCCGTCGACGCCAGCAGGGTCGCGGTGACGACCCAGGTGTACTGGCTCTGCGAGCCGTGCAGGTCGGTGATGATGACCGGCAGGGCGTTGGACACGATGGTCGCCGACAGGAACGCCGTGAACATCGCGAGCAACATGCCGGTCAGCGCCTGGACGACCTGGCGCTGCGTCATGATGCCGCTGTCCTGGGCGTTCAGCGGGGCGGCCGGTGGGGCCCCTGCGGGCGGCTCGGCGGTGGTGGGGCTGGACACTTCTCTTCCTCGACTCTCAGGTGGCGTGCGGGCGTCAGCCGACGGCGGTGCGGGACCGGGTGGGGAGCGTCGACCGGTGGAGGTCGGCGAGCAGCCCGCGCAGCCCGTCGACGATGTGGGAGACCTCGTCGTCGCTGCGGTGGACCAGGGCGTCGGCGACCTGCTCGGCCCGGACGACGCGGTGACG
>NZ_JACBXB010000910.1 GCF_013870575.1 Pseudonocardia pini | reverse complement strand
GCCGAGGTCCAGCCAGAAGCGCAGCACGTCGATCATCGGCGACCGCGGCCACTGCGACCACCCCGATCTGGGTGCGCAGGCGCGTCCCGGCCTTGACCCGTGGCCGCTCCCAGCGGCGGAAGGCACAGGTGACCGTGCCCGCGGCGAGGCCGGCGAGGGTGTCCTGCCGCAAGAGCACCGCGCCACGATGAAGGGTTGAGTCGACCTGGCGCAAGAGTCACAGGCGGGGACCCGTACCGAACGCCTAGACTCAGACATACGGTCGACGACACCCGGGGAGGAGTGCGATGAACTCGGACGAACGTCGCTTCGCGGTCCTCCAGGCGATCGTCGCCGACTACGTCTCCACGCAGGAGCCGGTGGGCTCCAAGGCGATCGTCGACCGGCACAATCTCGGCGTCTCCAGCGCCACGGTGCGCAACGACATGGCGGCGCTGGAGGAGGATGGGCTCATCGCCCAGCCCCACACCAGCGCAGGCCGGATCCCCACCGACAAGGGCTACCGGCTCTTCGTGGACCGGTTGGCGCAGGTCAAGCCGCTGTCCGGGGCCGAGCGCAAGGCCGTGCAGAGCTTCCTCGACGGCGCCGTGGACCTGGACGACGTGCTGCGCCGCTCGGTCCGGCTGCTCGCGCAGCTGACCCGCCAGGTCGCCGTCGTCCAGTACCCCACGCTGACCCGGTCCACGGTCCGGCACCTCGAGGTCGTCCAGCTCACGCCCGCGCGGCTGATGCTGGTGCTGATCACCGACTCCGGCCGGGTGGACCAGCGGATGGTGGACCTCGGCCAGGTGGTGACCGAGGAGGACACGGCACGCCTGCGGAGCATGATCAACACTGCGCTCGTCGGGCAGCGGCTGGCCGAGGCCTCGGCCCGGGTGGCGGACCTGCCGCAGACCGCGCCGTCGGAGCTGAAGGACGTCGTGCTCACGCTGTCCACGGTGCTGATCGAGACGCTCGTCGAGCATCCCGAGGAGCGCCTGGTCCTGGGCGGCACGGCGAACCTCACCCGCAACACCGCGGACTTCCCCGGCTCGCTGCGGCAGGTGCTGGAGGCGTTGGAGGAGCAGGTCGTCGTGCTCAAGCTGCTGGCGGCCGCGCGCGAGCCGGGCCTGGTCACGGTGCGGATCGGCGAGGAGAACGAGTCGGCGGACCTGCACACCGCGTCGGTGGTGTCGATCGGCTACGGGCCGGGCACCGTGGTGGGCGGGATGGGCATCGTCGGGCCGACCCGGATGGACTATCCGGGCACCATGGCGGCGGTGCATGCCGTCGCCCGATACGTGGGTGAGATCCTGGCGGGACGCTAGGACCCGTTTCATTCCGAGCAGAAGGATTCATGGGGAACTCGAGGGTGGCACGCGACTACTACGGCATTCTCGGCGTCGAACAGGGCGCCGATGCCGCCGAACTGAAGCGGGCCTACCGCCGGCTCGCCCGGGAGCTGCACCCGGACGTCAATCCCGATCCGGCGGCGCAGGAGCGCTTCGCCGAGATCAGCACGGCGTACGAGGTGCTCACCGATCCGGAGAAGCGGCGGATCGTCGACCTGGGCGGCGACCCGCTGGACAACGGCCGCGGCGGGGGTGGCGGAGCGGGGGACCCGTTCAGCGCCTTCGGGTTCGGCGACATCATGGACGCGTTCTTCGGCGGGTCCGCGGGCGGGCGCGGGCGGGGTCCGCGCAGCCGCGTCCAGCCGGGTGCGGACGCGCTGATCCGCATGCAGCTCACGCTGGAGGAGTGCGCCACCGGCGTGCAGCGCGAGCTCACCGTGGACACCGCGGTGCTGTGCACGGAGTGCGGCGGGGACGGCTGCGCCCCCGGCACCTCCCCGCACGCCTGCGAGACCTGTGGCGGGCGCGGCGAGGTGCAGAGCGTGCAGCGGTCGTTCCTCGGCCAGGTCGTCACCTCCCGGCCCTGCCCCACCTGCCGCGGCCTCGGCGAGGTCATCCCGGACCCGTGCCGGGTGTGCG
>NZ_JACBXB010000909.1 GCF_013870575.1 Pseudonocardia pini | reverse complement strand
CCATGAACCGCCTGTCCGCGGCGCACCAGGCAGCCGTGGACCCGCCCGGCACCGCCTGGGTCCCGGCAGGCGGGGACGAGTTCGCGGCCGGCGCGGTGGACGCAGGCGCCTGGAACGTCTACGAGTCGAAGGGGGCGTTCGGCAACGGCCGCCGCGTCCCGGAGGCGGTGACCCAGGGGGACGGCGTCCTCACGATCACCGGGAGGTCCGCGGACGGCGGCACGTCCGGCGGCATGGGGATGAAGAAGGGCCAGCTCTACGGCCGCTGGGAGTTCCGGGCGCGCACGGACAAGGGCGTCGGCTTCGGGTCGGCGATCCTGCTGTGGCCGGACTCCGAGAAGTGGCCGGAGGACGGCGAGCTGGACATGATGGAGGTCCCCAGCCCGGAGCGGACCGCCGCCCACACGATCATCCACTGGGGTGCGGACAACCAGACGTTCGGCGGCTCGGCCCCGGGCGACTTCTCCCAGTGGCACACGTTCTCGTTCGAGTGGCTGCCGAACCGGCTCACGATGTTCGTCGACGGCGTCAAGACGTTCGAGACGCTCGACCCGGCGATGATCCCCACGAAGCCGATGCACGCCACGATCCAGCTGGACCAGGGCCCGGCCCCCGGCTGGCTCGACGCCCCGCCCCCGGGCGGCCCGGACATCCGGCTGCAGGTCGACTACCTGCGGGTCTCCACCCTTCCGGGCCAGCCGGTCTGATCCGCGTCCGGCGACCCCGCGGCGGCGTGTCGGTGCCGTGGGGTAGACAGTCCGCGTGACGCTCGCCGCCGGTCTGCTCGCCCCCTCGGTGCTGGCCCGCGCGCTCGGCCTGCCCGCCCCGACGCAGCAGCAGGCCGCGGTGATCGCGGCACCGCCGGAGTCCGCGCTGGTCGTCGCGGGTGCGGGCGCGGGCAAGACGGAGACCATGGCGGCGCGGGTCGTCTGGCTCGTCGCGACCGGGCAGGTCCTGCCCGAGCAGGTCCTCGGGCTCACGTTCACCCGCAAGGCCGCCCAGCAGCTCGGCACCCGCGTCCGGTCCCGGTTGCGCAGGCTCGCAGGCTCCCCGCTGCTCGACGAGCTGGACCCCGGCGGCGGCCGCCGCGCGGCCCTGCTGGCGGGCGAGCCGACTGTCGCGACCTACCACGCCTACGCGGGTCGGCTGGTGTCCGAGCACGCGCTGCGGCTGCCCGCCGAGCCCGCGTCCCGGCTCCTGGGGCAGACGGCGTCGTGGCAGCTCGCGCACCGGGTCGTCAGCTCGTGGGCGGCGGACCTGGAGGTGGACCGGGTCCCGGCCACGGTCACGGGGTACCTGTTGGCGTTGGCGGGGGAGCTGGGGGAGCACCTCGTCGAGCCCGAGCGGCTGCGCCGCTTCACCACCGAGCTGCTGGAGGTCATGGAGACGGCGCCGCCCGCGAAGCGGCAGCGCGCGGACCCCTCGCAGAAGTACAAGGACAAGATGTTCGCGCAGCGGCTGCGCACGGAGCTGTTGCCCCTGGTGGAGGAGTACGCACGGCGCAAGTCCGCCGAGCGCGCGATGGACTTCTCCGACCAGCTCGCGATCGCCGCCCGGGTGGCCGAGGCGCGGCCGGAGGTCGGCGAGATCGAACGCGGCCAGTACCGCGCCATCCTGCTCGACGAGTACCAGGACACGGGGCACGCCCAGCGCGTCCTGCTGCGGGCGTTGTTCGGCCGGATCCCCGGCGAGGCCGCCCGGAGCGAACCGTTGGCCGTCACGGCCGTCGGCGACCCCTGCCAGTCGATCTACGGCTGGCGCGGGGCGAGCGCGGGCAACCTCGCCCGGTTCCGCACGGACTTCCCCGGGCCGGACGGCGAACCCGCGCGCGAGTACGGCCTGCTCACCAGCTTCCGCAACCCGGCCGAGGTCCTCGACCTGGCCAACGTCGTCTCGGAGCCGCTGCGCACCGAGGCCGTGTCCGTCGACACGACCGCGGCCGACATCCGGCCGGACAAGCTGACCGACGAG
>NZ_JACBXB010000908.1 GCF_013870575.1 Pseudonocardia pini | reverse complement strand
CGTCCCGCAGGGACTCCGGGCAGGCGGGCCGCCCGCAGCGCGTGCAGCTCAGCCCGGTGGGCCGGTCCGGATGCCGCACGCAGCTCTGAAGTGGCGGGCCCGCCTGGTCGGGGACGGTCACGTCACGTTCCTCAGGAGACCTCGACGTGCTGGATCACGATGTCGGTCAGCGGCCGGTCGGTCCGGTCCGTGGACGTGGTCGCGATGGCGTCGACCACCGCGCGGGACTCCGCGTCGGCCACCTCGCCGAAGATGGTGTGTCGCCGGTTGAGGTGCGGGGTCGGGCCCACCGTGATGAAGAACTGCGAGCCGTTGGTGCCGGGCCCGGCGTTCGCCATCGCGAGCAGGTAGGGGCGGTCGAACTTGAGCTCGGGGTGGAACTCGTCCCCGAACTGGTAGCCGGGCCCGCCGCGGCCGGTGCCGGTCGGGTCCCCGCCCTGGAGCATGAACCCGCTGATCACACGGTGGAACACCGAACCGTCGTAGAAGGGACCACTGTCCCCGCCCGACGCGTTGGGCTGCGAGTACTCCTTCTTGCCGGTCGCGAGACCGACGAAGTTCTCCACGGTCTTGGGGGCGTGGTCCGGGAAGAGGTTGATCCGGATGTCGCCTTCGGACGTCCGCAGCGTCGCGGTCTGCTTCGAGTTGCCTGGTGCAGTCACATCCACCATCGTGCCAGGGTCGATGGTGGACGCCACCCGGCCCACACCCAACGCGGAGGCAGCATGAGCACCACCAGCGCACTCTCACGGGCCCGCGAGCACGCGGGAGCCACCCTCGAATCGCTCGGCGAGGCCGTCGAGGAGCTCGCCCACGAGGCCAAGGAGCTCTTGGACCGCGAGCTCCCGGTGCTGGCCGAGAAGGCCGCGGGCACCGCCGGAGCCCTGGCCGGACGCGCCGAGCTCGCCGCCGGTGAGCTGGCGAGCCGCGCGTCGACCCTGCTCGAGGAGTCCGGGGAGACCCTGACCTCGGCCCGTCGCGAGCTGGCCGCGCGGATCGACCCGGAGCCCGCGGCGTCGACGAAGCGCTGGTGGTGGATCGGTGCCGGTCTCGTCGTGACCGTGGCGTCGGTCATCGGCTGGCTCGTGCTGTCCCGTCGCCCGCAGGAGATCCCGCAGACCGAGGCGCCTGCCACGGACCCGCCCGGGAACGTCGACCTCGCGGCCGAGACCCCCGAGCCCGCGGCCCGCAACGGGCGCGCCTAGGGACCCCGACCCGCTGCGTCGTCGGTCCGGCGTGGACACCACCCGTCCGCCGCTCGCTACGGCGGTCCTCCGGCGAGCACCTCCTCCAGGAATTCCGTGACGAGCTGCTCGTAGCGCTCGGGATCGGCGTTCCACGAGGCGGTGTGCTCCACGCCCGCCACCTCGACCAACCGGATCGGCCAGTCGAGATCGGGCCCGGCCGCCGCCAACGCGCGGGTGGGCCCGATCGGCACGGCCGTGTCCGGTGTGCTGTGCACGATCAGGGTCGGGGGGCGGCGCGCCGGGGGGTGTCTGCGCAGGTCGAACTCGTCGAAGTCGATCCCGATCCGACGGCGTGCGGACACCGTCGCGATGCCCACGAGCTGCGGCGGGAGCAGCCGGTTGCGCGCCTGCCTGCGCAGGGTCGCCCGCCAGTCCACGAGGGGCGCGTCCCACACCTGTGCGACGACGGACTCCGCCACCGGTGAGCGGTCCAGGAACGCCCCGGTGATCGCCGCCCCCATCGACCAGGCCGCGACGACGATCCGACGCGCACCGTGCGCGTGGGCGTAGGCGGCCGCGGCCTCCATGTCCTCCCACTCGGAGTCCCCGAGGTGGAAGTGGCCGTCGGGGCTGGCGGGGGCGGCGTCGTCGTTGCGGTAGCTGATCACGAGTGTCGGCAGGCCCAGGCGGTGCAGCGTGGGCAGGATCCGCAGCGCCTCCCGGCGCCTGCCGCCGCGGCCGTGCACCGCCACCACCCAGGTGTCCCGGTCCCCCGGCACGAGCCAC
>NZ_JACBXB010000090.1 GCF_013870575.1 Pseudonocardia pini | reverse complement strand
CTTGTAGATCCAGACCTTCACGCCGATCCGGCCGAAGGTGGTCCGGGCCTCGAACAGGCCGTAGTCGATGTCCGCGCGCAGCGTGTGCAGCGGGACGCGACCCTCGCGGTAGAACTCCGAGCGCGACATCTCCGCGCCGCCGAGGCGACCGGAGCACTGCACCCGGATGCCCTTGACCTGCGGCGAACGCATGGCCGACTGGATGGCCTTGCGCATCGCGCGCCGGAAGGCCACGCGGTTGGACAGCTGCTCGGCGACACCCTGTGCCACGAGCTGCGCGTCCGACTCGGAGTTCTTGACCTCGAGGATGTTGAGCTGGACCTGCTTCTTGGTCAGCTTCTCGAGGTTGCCGCGGATGCGGTCGGCCTCGGCGCCGCGGCGGCCGATCACGATGCCCGGGCGCGCGGTGTGGATGTCCACCCGCACGCGGTCCCGGGTGCGCTCGATCTCGACCTTGGAGATGCCGGCCCGCTCCATGCCCTTGGAGAGCATGCGACGGATCTCGACGTCCTCCTTCACGTACTCCGCGTACTGCTTGTCGGCGTACCAGCGCGACTTCCAGTCCGTGGTGATGCCCAGGCGGAAGCCGTGCGGGTTGATCTTCTGCCCCATCAGCGGGCCCTCCCCTTCGCACCACGACGGCCGGCCTGTGCGGGCACGGACTCGACCTCGATGGTGATGTGGCTCGTCCGCTTGCGGATCCGGTACGCGCGGCCCTGGGCCCGCGGCCGGATGCGCTTGAGCGTCGGCCCCTCGTCGACCATGGCGACGGCGACCACGAGGGTCTCCGGGTCCATGTCGAAGTTGTTCTCGGCGTTGGCCGCGGCGCTCGCCACGACCTTCGCGACCGGCTCCGCGGCGGCCTGCGGCGAGTACCGCAGGATGGCCAGGGCCTCCTTCACCGGCAGGCCGCGGACCAGGTCCACGACGCGGCGGCACTTGGTCGGCGACATGCGCACGAACCGGGCCTTCGCCAGCGCTCGAGCGGGCTCGAGCGCGGCGTCGGCGGTGCTGCTGGCTGTGTCAGCCATGCTTGATCTCCACCTCTCCTTGGTCGCTACTCGGTCCGCCTCAGCGCCTGCGCGCCTTGCGGTCGTCCTTGATGTGGCCACGGAACGTGCGGGTGGGAGCGAACTCCCCCAGCTTGTGACCCACCATCGAGTCCGACACGAACACCGGCACGTGCTTGCGGCCGTCGTGCACCGCAATAGTGTGGCCGATCATGTCGGGGATGATCGTGGACCGTCGGGACCAGGTCCGGATGACGGTCTTCTTGCCCGACTCGTTGAGGGCGTCCACCTTCTTGAGCAGGTGGTCGTCCACGAACGGGCCCTTCTTCAGGCTACGCGGCATGTCTTAACCTCCCTGCTCAACGCTTGTTCTTACCGGTACGACGCCGGCGGACGATCAACTTGTCACTCGGCTTGGTGCGGCGGGTGCGGCCCTCGGGCTTGCCCGCGGGGTTGACCGGGTGGCGACCACCGGAGGTCTTGCCCTCACCACCACCGTGCGGGTGGTCGACCGGGTTCATGGCGACACCACGGACGGTCGGGCGCTTGCCCTTCCACCGCATGCGGCCCGCCTTGCCCCAGTTGATGTTGGAGTGCTCGGCGTTGCCCACCTCGCCGACGGTGGCGCGGCAGCGCACGTCGACGTTGCGGATCTCACCGGACGGCATACGCAGCTGGGCGTACGGACCGTCCTTGGCCACCAGCTGCACGCTCGACCCGGCGGACCGCGCGATCTTGGCGCCGCCACCGGGGCGGAGCTCGATCGCGTGGATCACGGTGCCGGTCGGGATGTTGCGCAGCGGCAGGTTGTTGCCGACCTTGATGTCGGCCTTGGGGCCGGCCTCGACCTTGTCGCCCTGCTTCAGCTTGGCCGGCGCGATGATGTAGCGCTTCTCGCCGTCCGCGAAGTGCAGCAGTGCGATGCGGGACGTCCGGTTGGGGTCGTACTCGATGTGAGCGACCGTGGCCGGGATGCCGTCCTTGTCGTTCCGCCGGAAGTCGATCAGGCGGTACGCACGCTTGTGCCCGCCACCCTGGTGCCGGGTGGTGACCCTGCCGTGCGCGTTGCGGCCGCCCTTGCTGTGCAGCGGACGGATCAGCGACTTCTCCGGCGTGTCGCGGGTGATCTCCGCGAAGTCGGAGACGCTGGAGCCGCGGCGGCCGGGAGTCGTCGGCTTGTACTTACGGATACCCATGAGTCAGCTCGTTCCCTCAGCTCGCCCGGGCACCGAACACGTCGATGTCCTTGCTCTCCTCGGAGAGCGTGACGATCGCGCGCTTGGTGTCCTTGCGCTTGCCGTAGCCGGTCTTGGCGCGCTTGCGCTTCCCGGGGCGGTTCAGCGTGTTCACGCTGACGACCTTCACCCCGAAGACCTTCTCCACGGCGATCTTGATCTGGGTCTTGTTCGCATCGGGGTGCACGAGGAACGTGTACTGCTTCGCGTCCAGCAGCGAGTAGCTCTTCTCGGACACCACCGGCGCGAGCAGGATGTCGCGCGGGTCGGGGATCACTTGTCCTCCTCCTTCGCGGCATTCTCGTCGCGCTCGGCACGCTTGGTCTTCACGGCGATGGGGCCCGCGAGGAACGCGTCCAGCGAGGCCTGCGTGAACACGACGGCGTCGTTGACGAGCACGTCGTAGGTGTTCAGCTGGTCCGGTGCGATGAGGTGCACCGACGGCAGGTTCCGCAGGCTCAGCAGGTTCACCGAGTCGTCCCGGTCGACGACCGCGAGCACGCGGGTGTCGGCTCCGGCGATGGCCTCGATGGCCGTGCGAGCGGACTTCGTCGAGGGGGTCTCCCCGTCGACGATCCCCGAGACCACGTGCACCAGGCCGGCGCGGGCGCGGTCGGAGAGGGCGCCACGCAGGGCGGCGGCCTTCATCTTCTTCGGGGTCTTCTGGGTGTAGTCACGCGGCGTGGGGCCGTGCACGACGCCACCACCGGCGAACTGCGGCGCCCGGGTCGAACCCTGGCGGGCGCGGCCGGTGCCCTTCTGGCGGTACGGCTTCTTGCCGCCGCCGCGGACCTCGCCACGGGTCTTGGTGTCGTGGGTGCCCTGACGGGCGGCGGCCAGCTGGGCCACCACGACCTGGTGCATCAGCGGGATGTTCGCGGTCACGTCGAAGACGTGGGCGGGGAGCTCGACGCTGCCCGCCTTCTTGCCCGCGGCGTCCTTCACCTCGACGGTGCTCATGCGCTCGCACCACCCTTCGCGGCGCTCTTGACCACCACGAGGCCGCCCTTGGGGCCGGGGACGGCACCCTTGATCAGCAGCAGCCCGCGCTCGGCGTCGACGCGGTGGATCTTCAGGTTCTGCGTGGTCTGGCGGTTGACGCCCATGCGACCCGCCATCCGGACGCCCTTGAAGACGCGACCCGGGGTGGCGCAGCCACCGATCGAGCCCGGCGAGCGGTGCTTGCGCTGGGTGCCGTGCGAGGCGCCGAGGCCCTTGAACCCGTGGCGCTTCATGACACCCGCGGTGCCCTTGCCCTTGGTGGTGCCCACCACGTCGACCACGCCGCCGGTCTCGAAGGCCTCGGCGGTGATCTCCTGGCCGAGCTCGTAGCTCCCGGCGTCGGTGGTGCGCAGCTCCACGGTGAACCGCCGCGGCGTGACGCCCGCCTTCGCGAAGTGCCCACCCTCCGGCTTGTTCACCTTGCGGGGGTCGATCGCACCGAAGGCGAGCTGGACCGCGACGTAGCCGTCCGTCTCCTGCGAGCGGATCTGGGTCACGACGTTGGGTCCGGCCTGGACCACGGTGACCGGAACCACGCGGTTGTTCTCGTCGAATACCTGGGTCATCCCGAGCTTGCGGCCCAGGATCCCGGTGATCTTCCTGTCGCTCATCGGTGCCCTACTGGATGTTGACGTCGACACTGGCCGGCAGGTCGATGCGCATGAGCGCGTCGACCGTCTTCGGCGTCGGGTCGAGGATGTCGATCAGCCGCTTGTGCGTGCGCATCTCGAAGTGCTCGCGCGAGTCCTTGTACTTGTGCGGCGAGCGGATGACGCAGTACACGTTCTTCTCGGTCGGCAGCGGCACAGGACCGACGACACGGGCACCGGTACGCGTCACGGTCTCCACGATCTTGCGAGCAGACGCGTCGATTGCCTCGTGGTCGTAGGCCTTGAGCCTGATGCGGATCTTCTGTCCCGCCATGGTCGTGGGTCGTCCTCTTCTTCCTGCCGCTGCTGTCGATGGCCCAGCTTCGCGGTGTGTCCGGGTGGCCACCCGTGGGGAGCCCCGACCAGTTCGCCCGCACCAGGAGGCACCGACGCGTGCTGAACCAGCACGCTCGCGGTGCGGACCGGGCGTCCGCGCTCTGTTCAGGTCTCACCCAGTGGGCTCCGGTCCACGAGGTCGGGCGTGTCGCCCTACTACTCGCATACCGGTCCCCGGGTCACCGCTCGCCCACAGGGGGTTCGCTGTCAACTCGGGGTCGGCGCCTCGGGTGAGCCCACGCAAGTTCCGGAGGTCCGGCTTGGCGTGTGCTCGCCTTCCGCGCGCAACCCGTCAAGGATGCCACACCCGAAAGTGCAGCCCTCAACCGGGGTGCGGCCCGTGGACCACAAGGGTCCACGGGCCGCGGGGGGGGTCTTACTTGTTGATCTTGGTGACCTGGCCGGCGCCCACGGTCCGCCCACCCTCACGGATGGCGAGCTGGAGGCCCTCCTCCATGGCGATGGGCTGGATCAGCTGGACGCTGATCTCCGTGTTGTCGCCGGGCATGACCATCTCGGTGCCCTGCGGCAGGGTGACCACGCCGGTCACGTCCGTCGTCCGGAAGTAGAACTGGGGACGGTAGTTGTTGAAGAACGGCGTGTGCCGGCCACCCTCGTCCTTGCCCAGGATGTAGACCTGGGCCTCGAACTCGGTGTGCGGGGTGATCGAGTTGGGCTTCACGACGACCTGGCCGCGCTCGACGTCCTCGCGCTTGATGCCGCGGAGCAGCAGACCGACGTTCTCGCCCGCGCGACCCTCGTCGAGGATCTTGCGGAACATCTCGACACCGGTGACGGTGGTCGTGGTCGACTTCTCGCGGATGCCGACGATCTCGACGGTCTCGTTGACCTTCACGATGCCGCGCTCGATACGGCCGGTGACGACCGTGCCGCGACCGGTGATCGTGAAGACGTCCTCGACGGGCATGAGGAACGGCTTCTCGGTGTCGCGCTCCGGCTCCGGGACCGACTCGTCGACGGCGTCCATGAGCTCGAGCAGCTTGCTGCCCCACTCCGCGTCGCCCTCGAGGGCCTTGAGCGCCGAGACGCGCACGATCGGGAGGTCGTCGCCCGGGTACTCCTGCGAGGACAGGAGCTCACGGACCTCGAGCTCGACGAGCTCGAGGATCTCCTCGTCGTCCACCATGTCGGCCTTGTTCAGGGCCACCACGATGTACGGCACGCCGACCTGACGCGCGAGCAGCACGTGCTCACGGGTCTGGGGCATCGGGCCGTCGGTCGCCGCGACCACCAGGATGGCGCCGTCCATCTGCGCCGCACCGGTGATCATGTTCTTGATGTAGTCGGCGTGACCGGGGCAGTCCACGTGCGCGTAGTGCCGCTTCTCGGTCTGGTACTCGACGTGCGCGATGGAGATCGTGATACCGCGCTGACGCTCCTCGGGCG
Source organism: Pseudonocardia pini (assembly GCF_013870575.1). Lineage (GTDB taxonomy): Bacteria > Actinomycetota > Actinomycetes > Mycobacteriales > Pseudonocardiaceae > Pseudonocardia > Pseudonocardia pini. The sequence goes on along the minus strand of NZ_JACBXB010000090.1, from coordinate 6,112 downwards.
CCTTGTCGATCATGTCGAACGCCGAGGCCTCGTTGAGGTCCGGGTACTTGTCGTGCAGAACCTTGGTGATGGCCGCCGTCAGCGTGGTCTTGCCGTGGTCGATGTGACCGATGGTGCCGATGTTGACGTGCGGCTTGGTCCGCTCGAACTTCGCCTTCGCCACTGCAGTGTCCTCCTGGACTTGATTCTTCTCCGCCGTGCTGACGGCAGGTCTGGGGATGAAGGGTGCGGGCCGCGGACCCTACCGGGCCGCGGACCGCACCTCGCGAGCGGTCCGGACTTACTCGCCGGTCGCCTTCGCGATGATCTCCTTGGCGACGCTCGAGGGGACCTCGGCGTAGCTGTCGAACACCATCGTGTAGTTGGCCCGGCCCTGGGTCCGCGACCGGAGGTCGCCGACGTAGCCGAACATCTCCGAGAGCGGGACCAGCGCCTTGACGACGCGGGCACCCGCTCGCTCCTCCATGGCCTGGATCTGGCCGCGGCGGGAGTTGAGGTCACCGATCACGTCGCCCATGTAGTCCTCGGGCGTCGTGACCTCGACGGCCATCATCGGCTCGAGCAGCGCGGGGCTGGCGAGACGCGCAGCCTCCTTGAGCGCCATCGAACCGGCGACCTTGAAGGCCATCTCGGACGAGTCGACCTCGTGGTAGGCACCGTCGACCAGGGTCAGCTTGATCCCGACCAACGGGTACCCCGCCAGGATGCCGTACTGCATGGCGTCCTGCGCGCCGGCGTCGACCGACGGGATGTACTCCCGCGGGATGCGACCACCGGTCACCTTGTTGTCGAACTCGTAGAGCGCACCGTCTGCGGTGTCCAGCGGCTCCAGGTTGATCAGGACCTTCGCGAACTGTCCCGAGCCACCGGTCTGCTTCTTGTGCGTGTAGCTGTACTTCTCGACGGCCTTGCGAATGGTCTCGCGGTAGGCCACCTGAGGCTTGCCGATGTTCGCCTCGACCTTGTAGTCGCTCTTCATCCGGTTGACGAGCACCTCGAGATGGAGCTCGCCCATGCCGGCGATGATCGTCTGCCCGGTCTCGTCGTCCAGGGAGACCTGGAACGTCGGGTCCTCCTCGGCGAGCTTCTGGATCGCGATGCCCAGCTTCTCCTGGTCGGCCTTGGTCTTCGGCTCGACCGCGACCTGGATCACCGGGTCCGGGAAGGTCATCGACTCGAGCACGATCGGCGACTGCGGGTCGCTGAGCGTGTCGCCCGTGGTCGTGTCCTTCAGACCGATGACGGCGTAGATGTGGCCCGCCATGGCCTCGTCGACCGGGTTCTCCTTGTTGGCGTGCATCTGGAAGAGCTTCCCGATGCGCTCCTTGCGGTCCTTGGTCGAGTTCACGACCTGGGAGCCCGCGGCGACCCGGCCCGAGTACACCCGGACGTAGGTCAGCTTGCCGAAGAACGGGTGCGCGGCGATCTTGAAGGCCAGCGCCGAGAACGGCTCGTCCTTCGAGGGCTTGCGGCTGGCCGGGGTCTCCCCGTCCGGCAGCGTGCCCTCGACCGGCGGCACGTCGTACGGCGACGGCAGGTAGTCGATGACCGCGTCGAGCATGGGCTGGACGCCCTTGTTCTTGAACGCGGAGCCACAGAGCACCGGGTACGCCGAGCGGTTCGTGACGATCCGCCGGATGCCCGTCTTGATCTGCTCGACGGTCAGCTCCTCGCCACCGAGGTAGGACTCCATGAGCTCGTCGTCGGTCTCCGCGACGGCCTCGACCAGCTGCTCGCGGAACTCCGCGACGCGGTCGGCCATGTCCGCCGGGATCTCCTCGACGGCGTAGTCCTCGCCCTTCTGGACGTCCCCGCGCCACGTGAGGGCGCGCATCTCGACCAGGTCGACGACGCCGATGAAGTCGTTCTCGGCGCCGATCGGCAGCTGGATCGGCAGCGGCTTGGCGCCGAGCCGGTCCTGGATGGTGCGGACGGTGAAGTAGAAGTCCGCGCCCAGCTTGTCCATCTTGTTGACGAAGCAGATGCGGGGGACGTCGTACTTGGTGGCCTGCCGCCAGACCTGCTCGGACTGCGGCTCGACCCCCTCCTTGCCGTCGAAGACCGCGACCGCGCCGTCGAGCACGCGCAGGGACCGCTCCACCTCGACCGTGAAGTCGACGTGACCGGGCGTGTCGATGATGTTGATCTGGTGGTCTTTCCAGAAGCAGGTCGTCGCGGCGGACGTGATCGTGATGCCGCGCTTCTGCTCCTCCTCCATCCAGTCCATCGTGGCCGCGCCGTCGTGGACCTCACCGATCTTGTAGTTGATCCCGGTGTAGTACAGGATCCGCTCGGTGGTCGTGGTCTTGCCGGCATCGATGTGCGCCATGATGCCGATGTTGCGGACCTTGGTGAGGTCCGTCAGCACGTCCCGTGCCACGTTCAGCTCACTTCCCCTGAGAAGGTTGGCGCGGACGGTCGGCCCGTCACCAGCGGTAGTGGGCGAAGGCCTTGTTGGACTCCGCCATCTTGTGCATGTCCTCGCGCCGCTTGACGCTGGCGCCGAGGCCGTTGCTCGCGTCGAGCAGCTCGTTCATGAGCCGCTCGACCATGGTCTTCTCGCGGCGCTGGCCTGCGTAGCCGACCAGCCACCGCAGCCCGAGGGTGGTCTGCCGGACGGCACGCACCTCGACCGGGACCTGGTAGGTCGCGCCACCGACACGGCGGCTGCGGACCTCGAGGGCCGGCTTGACGTTGTCCAGCGCACGCTTGAGCGTGACGACCGGGTCGGTGCCGGTCTTCTCGCGGGTGCCCTCGAGCGCGGCGTAGACGATCCGCTCGGCGAGCGAACGCTTGCCGTCCTTGAGCACCTTGTTCACCAGCTGGGTCACCAGCGGGGAGCTGTAGACAGGGTCCGAGACCAGCGGCCGCTTCGGAGCGGGGCCCTTGCGCGGCATGTCAGCTCTTCTCCTTCTTGGCGCCGTAGCGGCTGCGGGACTGCTTGCGGTTCTTGACACCCTGGGTGTCGAGCGAGCCGCGGATGACCTTGTACCGGACACCCGGCAGGTCCTTCACACGGCCGCCACGCACAAGCACGATCGAGTGCTCCTGCAGGTTGTGGCCCTCGCCCGGGATGTACGCGGTGACCTCGATGCCGCTGCTCAGCTTGACGCGCGCGACCTTCCGCAGCGCGGAGTTCGGCTTCTTCGGGGTCGTGGTGTAGACGCGGGTGCAGACCCCGCGGCGCTGGGGCGAGCCCTTGAGCGCTGCGGTCTTGGTCTTCGAGACCTTGTCCTCGCGGCCCTTGCGGACCAACTGCTGGATCGTGGGCATGAACCCTCTTCGTTTCCCTACTCGTGATGCTCAGGTGTCTCACCCCGGCGGCTGCCCGGGTGGGCGGATCGTGCCGCCCGACCGGGACCGGGGGCCCCGGTTCCACTCCGGGTGCCGGACCCCGAGGTCGGGCGTGTCGCGGCCCGTGTACCGACCCGCGGACCAAGGGAACTCCGCGGGCGCCGCACGGGGCGGACCAAGGGCGCGCGAGATCGCGCGCACGTCACAAGGGTACGCGGCCCGTCTGACGAGGGTCAAAACGGGTCCACACCCCGTCGCCGCGCGGGGCTCGCAGACCCCGGGCGGTCACCTCTCGGTCACTGCTCGGCCGTGGAGGAGTCGCCCGAAGGGTGCCGCATCCGGACGAGGTCGGGCAAGCCGACTCACCCGCTCGTCGCAGATGTTCTTCCGCTCGTCGCAGCCGAACCGCCACCGGTCCCCGTCCGGGCCGGCGACGGCCCGCGTGGCCCGTCGGCCGCCGTGACCTGCGTCATTAGGGTGCCGATCATGCGCCTGACACTGCCGTGTGCCGCTGTCCGCACGGCGACCCGGCTGCTCGTCGCCCCGTCGCTGTCCCCACGGCTCCCCCTCCCCCTCGCCCGCAGGCTCGTGGACCTCCAAGGCATGCTGCTGCCGGTGCCGCGCGGGACGCGTACCGAGCGGACGGCGCTCGGGCTGCGGGTCGGCACCCCGGGCACCGACGCGACGTCGGAGACAGGCTCCGCGCGCCGCGTGCTGTTCCTGCACGGCGGCGGTTACCTCGTCGGCTCGCCGCGGTCCCACCGGTCGGTCGCGGCCTGGCTGGCCGAGGCCGCGGGCGCGCCCGTCGAGCTGCTCGACTACCGCCTGGCACCCGAGCACCCCTACCCGGCCGCACTGGACGACGCCGAGCACGCCTACAGGGACCTGCTCGCCGGGGGACAGTCTCCTCAACGCCTCGCGGTGGCCTGGTGCCTCGGTGGTGCGCTGCGCCGTCACGGGCCCGCCACCCCCGGCTGCTGCCCCGACTCGACGACCGGCAGCAGCAGCGATGGGTGAGCCCGCGACGGCGCAACGGGCAGGCACGGCGGCGGGTGGGGTCCTCCTGACGCTCGCCGCGGGCCAGTTCCTGATGACCCTCGACAGCTCGGTCATGAACGTCGCGATCGCGACCGTGGCCGCGGACATCGGCACCACGGTCACCGGGGTGCAGTCCGCGATCACGCTGTACACGCTGGTCATGGCGATGTTCACGGTGGCGGGCGGCAAGATCGGCACGATGATCGGCAGGCGGCGCGCCTTCGCCATCGGCTGCGTGGTCTACGGCGTGGGCTCGCTGACGACCGCGCTCGCCCCGAACCTGCTGGTGCTCGTGCTGGGCTGGTCCGTCCTCGAAGGACTGGGCGCCGCGCTGCCGCCGGATGCGGGACACCCCGCCGGAGACCGGCCGGTCGTTCGACGTCCTGGGTGCCGCCCTGGCCGCCGTCGGCCTCGGCGCGGCGGCGTTCGGGATCCTGCGCTCGGCGGAGTGGGGCTGGGTGACGCCGAAGCTGGGCGCGCCGTCGCTGCTCGGGCTGTCGCTCACGGTCTGGTTCGTCCTCGTCGGCGTGACCGTGACCTGGGCGTTCTTCGAGCGCGAGTCCCGGATGGAGGCGGCGGGCCGGGAACCGCTGGTGAGACCGTCGCTGTTCGGCAACCGGCAGATGACCGGCGGCCTGGTGATGTTCTTCGTGCTCTACCTCGTGCAGGCCGGGCTGTTCTTCACCATCCCGCTGTTCCTGTCGGTCTCGCTCGGCCTCTCGGCGATCGACACGGGCATCCGCATCCTGCCGCTGTCGATCACGCTGCTGGCCGCGGCGGTCGGCATCCCCCGGTTCTTCCCGGACGCCTCCCCGCGCCGCGTCGTCCGGCTCGGGCTGCTCGCGATGTTCCTCGGTGTCGTGGTCCTGCTCGTGGCCGTCGACCCGACCGCGGACGCCCGGATCGTGACCGTCCCGCTGCTGCTGGCCGGGCTCGGGATCGGCGCGCTGGCCTCGCAGCTCGGTGCCGTGACCGTCTCGGCGGTCCCCGACGAGCTCAGCCCCGAGGTGGGCGGCCTCCGGAACACCGCCACCAACCTGGGCGCCGCCGTCGGCACCGCGCTGGCGGGCTCGCTGCTCATCACCGCGCTCACCACCTCGTTCCTGGAAGGGGTGCAGGACGACCCGGCGATCCCCGAGCAGGTGAAGTCGACGGCGTCGGTGCAGCTCGCGGGCGGAGCCCCGTTCCTCTCCGACGTCGACCTGCAGGCCAAGCTCACGGAGGCGGGCGCGTCGCCCGAGGTCTCCCAGGCCGCACTCGACGCCAACCGGCAGGCCCGCGTGGACGGGCTCCGGTCCGCGTTGACCGTGCTCTCGCTGGTCGCCCTGCTCGGTGTGGTCGTGGCCCGCCGGGTGCCCGACCAGCCCCCGCGCTCCGCAGCGGAGGCCCCGGACCCTGCCGTCAGCCGGCCGGGGGCGGTGCCGTCCGGGACCCCGGCCGCGCCAGGAACTCGATCACCGCGAGCACGACGAGGAGCACGGCCACGATGACCAGGATCGTGACCCCCGTCGGGTGGGGGAGGAAGACGAACACCAGCGCGGCGACGGCGACCGCACCGATCCGCAGGGCCCGCACGTGGGCCCCGACCCAGGTGCCCACCGGGCCGGTCGACCCGCCCGCGCGGATGCTGCCCAGCAGGTTCGCCGACCGCCGTCGCAGCCCGACCGCCGTGGCCGACGGCCCGGCCAGGAACGCCCCCAGCGCGACGACCAGCGCGAGCACCAGCAACGCCCGCCCGGAGGCCCGCAGGGAGTCGACGAGGATGTCGAACCCGGAGGCC